>CAYQYJ010000014.1:0-25692 GCA_964421605.1 uncultured Ardenticatenaceae bacterium
TGCCTTGACAAAAATTAAAAGCGTATGATAATTTTCTTTAGCGACGTTTCTTATAGTTGCATGTTTTTTTTCATAGGAAGTGAAACGTTTCACTTCTTGCAGATGTACCTTTAGAGGCCTGAATGACGAAGAAATTTGCCAGCGCGTATGGCTATTTTTCAGAAGACGGAAGCGAATATGTGATCACCACGCCGCTAACGCCGCGCCCCTGGGGCAACGTTATCAGCAACGGCGATTATGGCATGATGGTTTCGCAAAACGGCTCTGGGTACAGTTGGCGGGGGAACGCCGGGCAGAATCGAATTACACGTTCTTTTCAGGATCTGATCAAAGACAACTGGGGGAAATATTTCTATATCCGCGACTTAAAGAGAAACGTTTACTGGTCGGCTACCTATAAGCCGGTTATGCATCCGTACCAAAGTTTTGCGACGGCGCACGGCATCGGCTACTCCCGATTCAGCCAACAAGTCGAAGAGATTCTGAGTGAGCTGACTGTTTTTGTGTCGGCGACAGACCCGGTGGAGCTATTCCAGCTAAAACTCACCAATCAAAGCCAGGAGACGCGGGAACTGGATGTGACTTCTTACGCGGAGTGGCTGCTGGGCTTTGCCCCGGATGAACACCGCGAGTTCCATAAATTATTTATTGAAACCTGGGCCGATGAGGCGAAAAGCGCAGTGTACGCTCGCAAATGTTTATGGGGCTTCGCGGACGATAAGGGCCGGCACAATAATATTGATTGGCCTTTCACGGCCTTTATGGCGGTGAGTGAACCGTTGCAGTCGTTTGATTGCGATAAGGAGTCATTCATTGGCTTATACAACAACGACGACAAGCCCCAGGCCATGCGCGACAGCCGGCTGGCGGGTCGCAGGGGGAGATTCACGGACGCGATTGCCGCCCTACAAGTGAAGGTCCGACTTGAACCCGAGGAATCCAAAACCATTGTGTTTACGCTGGGGGCCGCCGAAGATGGACGGGAGGATGCGGCTGAGTTGATCAGCCGTTATACGGCGGCGGAGAAAAGCCAGCGGGCGCTACAAGAAGTCAAAGCGTTCTGGTCACGCTTTATTGACAGCGAGCGGGTGGAAACGCCCGATGAAGCGTTTAATTTTATGACCAATTACTGGTTGAAATACCAGTCTATTTCTTGCCGCTTGTGGGGAAAGTCCGCTTTGTATCAGGTATCCGCCGGCTATGGCTTCCGCGACCAACTGCAGGATAGCCAGATTTTCCTGGTCAGCGAACCCGACTATACGCGGAAGCAACTCCTGCTCCATGCAGCGCAGCAATTTATTGAAGGGGACGTGCTGCATTGGTGGTTCTCCATTCGCGGGGGCGGGCCGCGCACCAACTGCTCGGATGATTTGCTGTGGCTGCCCTTCATCCTGGACGCCTACCTGAATGAAACCAATGATTTCAGCATCCTGGATGAAATG
Source organism: uncultured Ardenticatenaceae bacterium (assembly GCA_964421605.1). Lineage (GTDB taxonomy): Bacteria > Chloroflexota > Anaerolineae > Promineifilales > Promineifilaceae > JAGVTM01. Next base: position 1,443 of record CAYQYJ010000014.1, read on the forward strand.
ATCCCTTATCTCAACGGGCCGGCAGAACCTTTATATGACCACTGCAAACGAGCCATCGAACGATCCTTCTCCCGCTTTTCACCCAGAGGCATTCCCCTCATGGGCGATCACGACTGGAATGATGGCCTAAGCGCCGTCGGTACGCTGCTCAAAGGGGAAAGCTTTTGGGTGGCTGAGTTTCTGTACATGATCCTGGGGAGTTTTGCTCCGGTAGCCAGAACGCGGGGGGATACGCGCTTTGCGCAGAAGTGCGATACGGTGCGCCATAGCCTGAAGGACGCCTTGAACTGTCACGGGTGGGATGGCGAATGGTATTTGCAAGCCACTACCGATGACGGGCTGTTGTTGGGGTCGAAAGAAAACGAAGAAGGGCAGATATTCCTGATGCCCAATAACTGGGCGGTGATCAGCGGGGCAGCCGATGAGGATCGGGCGCAAACGGCGATGGCGGCGGTGACGAAATACCTGCTAAAGGATTATGGCACGCTGCTAAATTATCCGGCTTTTACCAAACCCCGCCCGGATGTTGGCTACGTGACCCGCTATGCGCCGGGTTTGCGCGAAAATGGCGGCGTTTATACTCATGCCGCTACCTGGTCGGTGTGGGCTTATACGTTGGTGGGGCAGCCGGAACTGGCTTATGAAGCTTACCGCCGCATTTGCCCGCCGAACCGCAGCGCGGACATTGAGACGTATAAGGCAGAACCTTACGTCACTCCGGGCAACATTGATGGGCCGCTGTCCGAATATTACGGGCGCGGCGGGTGGACGTGGTATACCGGTTCGTCGCAATGGCTGCATCGCATGGCTACGCACTGGATTTTAGGCGTTCGCCCCCAGATAGATGGCTTGTGGGTGGAACCCTCCATTCCCGCCCATTGGCCCGGCTACAGGGTGATGCGCCAATTCCGCAATGCTATGTACCAGATCGAAGTGAAAAACCCCGAAAACGTCAATAAAGGGGTCAAATCTGTGACCGTTGACGGGAAACCCATTGAGAGCAAATTAATCCCTGTGTTTAATGACGGGGAAAGGCATCTCGTTGAAATCATCATGGGCACAGAATAAAAAGGAGGCACCTTTGGCATTCTAGTGAAGCAAATAACCTTTTCACATGTCACTGAACAATCATGAGGAGAAAAGAAATGAAGACCTTTACCAAGTTGGTCTACTTGTTAATCGTGGCCGCCTTAGCCGCCACACTCATTGGCTGTACCGGCCAAACCGCCGAAGAGACCGCAACCACGCCGGCAGAAGAACCGGCAGCAACTGAAGCAGCACCCGCCGTGGAAGAGGAAATGCCGGCAGAAGAACCTGAGCCTATCACGCTGCGGTATGCGAACTGGAATCTGGGAACCGAGGAAGAAAACAATATCCAGAGACAGATGGTTCAGGCGTACATAGACGCGAACCCCCATGTGACGATTGAGTTCGTGGATATGTCGGCTGAAGGCGGTTGGGACGCCGTTCTGACCTCTTACGCTGCCAAAGGTGAGCTGCCTGACGTCTTTATGGCGAACAACGTGCCCCTGTACGTGCAAAACGGTTGGGTGGCTGATTTGACCGCGCTGACGCAAGATGACGCCGACTGGGTGAATATCCCCCAGGTTCTCAAGGACAGCGTTACTTACTCTGGGCAGGTGCTGGGTTTGCCCGCCGCCCAATTCATCATGGGGTATTTCGTCAACAAAGATTTGTACGAAGCCGCTAATCTGGACGCGCCAGAATACGGTTTTTCCGTGGAAGAATTCACGGATGCGGTCACCTCATTGCATAACGTTTCCCAGGGAGTGCTTGGTCTGGACGAAATGGAATTCGTGATGGGGTGGTATGCCAATACCCAGGATAGCAACCTGAGATGGTTTAGCTACGATGGAAGTCAGATGAATTACAACTCCGCCGCCTTCAAAGACGCCATCGCGAAAGCCGGGGAAATGAAACCATACACCTGGCAAGGTTTATCTGAAGAGCAAAAAGCCAACTTCAAATCCACCGGACCGTGGGAACTGTTCCTGAATCAAGAAGTGGGCATGCGCTGGGACGCCTCCTGGGCGGTACCTGGCTATGTGTCGGACGCTACTTTTGAATGGGACTTCGTCGGGGTTCCTGGCGGCAATCAAGCTCTGGTGGCGGACATCATGGTTGTCTCCAAGACGACGGCAAACCTGGAAGAGGCTTACGCCTTTGCTAAATGGATGACCTTCTCCACAGAAGCGTATGCCAAAGAGGCTGAACTTGCCGGAGCTATGGGTTCCGCGCCAAAGATGCCCGTTTCGGTGGATGCGGCTTCTTTGGAACTGTACAAGCAGTTCGTGGATGTGCCCGGCATTCTGACGGCGCTGGATAATCTGGACAACAGCATGGTTGAGTCTCTGGCCAAACTTGTCCCAGGCTATATCAATGCCCGTTGGGAAGGTAAACCAGGCATTGACATTGGCGAGGATCTGGACGTGAACATGTGGTTCATGTTCAATTTCGCCAACGAGGGCCGTTACAAGTATGAAGATTACTCGGCCCAGTTGGAACAGTTTGCCAACCAGATTCTGGTTGACGCGGCTGCCGAGATGAATCAGTAGCCTGTAAGTGACAAACAGGGCGTCGTAAACGACGCCCTGTTTGTTTTTCGCCGTTGTCTGCCTGGCGCGTCTATAGGTGAAGGTGATGAAATTTGTCATTGAATCGCAATTCGACTTTCCGCGTCTGCCAATTGACATCGCCGCATTACCTGTTGATTACGAAGCGAATGCGCTGCGCGCCTTGCTGGAGATGTTGGGTTGCACGGTGGGAATCCATTGGATTGGCACGCCCAGGGATTTCCTGAGGGTGTTGGCGCAAGAGGATACCGCGCCGCGTTATTTGCTCATTGCGGGACATGGCGACGATGATAAGGGTTTCTATTTCGGCGAGTATGGCGAGTTTATTGATACATCTATGCTGCGCGAACAACATATGCCGGCAGAAGCCATAGCCCCCCTGGTTAATCTACCCGGATGCACGGTTATCTCGTCAGCTTGCGGCAGCGGCGTGGAAGCGATGGGACGCGCGTTTACTCACAAGGGCAAGCTCAACGCTTACATTGGCTGCCGCGTTTACCCAGAAGGCACAGATATGTCTGCCTTCCTGGTAAACTTTTTTCACAACGTGCTGCGCCGCAAGCTGACCGACCATGAAGCATGGCAGAAGGCGATGCTGGCGACAGACCAACCGGCCATTTACCAGATGAGTTTTTTCCATGGCAACGGCGTCGAAGAGCGTTATCAGACAAGTTAGCCGCAGAAGGACGGGAATATGTCGTTGAAATTTGCTAGATACCTGAAGTTGTTCGGGCTGGCGCTCATTCTAATGACAGGGATGCCGGCATCCGCCACCCACGCGGCCTACCCAGAAAACCATCAGGCGGCAGCGACGACGCCCCCCATGCAGCGCTTGCCAGACATAGATCATAGCCAGGCGATAGAAATTCGCGCCGATGCCTTTGGCCTCCCCCTCAGCGACCACGAGATTACGCGCTTATACGCGAAACCCGGCGTCTATCTGCAACAAAACGACACCGTGCGTTTCAGCGCCCTTATAGAAGAAGAGGGGCTTTATACCATCTCCTTCGACATGGCTGCCCCGGATTCCTTCATCACTGCCCCCGAAGGCCAACTGCTGGTGGATGGCGGATTTCCTTCAAGCGACGCCCGACGTATTGTTTTTCCTATTTACTATCAGAACAGCCAGGATGAATTCCCGTTAGACCGCTACGGTCACGAAGCGTTGATCCGTCAGGAAAAGCTGGTGCGCTGGACAAACATGGCGATGCGAGACGCCAACTTCAGCCAGACGTACCCGTTGCAGATTTCTTTGACTGCCGGCGCACACGACTTCGAGTTCCAATTAGCCAAAGAGACCATGCTGCTGGGCAGCATTTATATTGAACCTTTTGCCCCCTACCTCACCTACAGCCAATACCTGCAAGCCCACCCGGTCCCCGATGCGGCGGGCGTGTTGATCGAACTGGAAGCCGAGCGCCCGTCCTACAAAAATGATACTTCAATTCGCCCAGCCAACAGCCGCAGCCTGGAAGTGACCCCCTATGACACTTACCAACTGTTATTAAACACGCTGGGCGGGGACAACTGGGATCGCAGCGGCAGCACAGTTTACTATGAGTTTACCGTCCCTGAAGATGGCATGTATTTGATTACCCTGCGCGCCCTACAAAACGTTAAAAACAATTTTACCGTTTTCCGCCGAATTACCGTCAACGATGCTGTTTTATATGCCGAGTTGAACCAGGTGCCTTTCGCTTATTCTACCGATTGGTCAAACCTGACCTTGGGCGGAGAAGACGCGCCGTATAAGGTTTTTTTGCAGAAAGGCGTCAATGTCCTGGGAATTGAAGCGACGAATGCGCCCTACTACACAGCAATCGCCAAGATTCAAAAGGTTCTCCTGGATATCAACGAGCTATCTTTGGAAATTAAAAAGCTGACGGGAAACCAGGTTGATCCCTTCAAAGAGTGGGTCATTTCTGACTACATCCCGGACATTGAAGCGCAGTTAATTGCTATCGCCGACGATTTGCGCGCAGACCTGGATGTGTTGAAGGCTATTCACACAAGCGGCGGATCGCAAGAAATCCTGACTTACCAGATGGCCATAGACAATATCCTGTTTCTGGCTGCCGACCCGGACAAGATCCCAGTGCGCATGAATCGTTTTTCTGAAGGCACCGGTTCGGCGGCGCAGTTGCTCGGCAGTCTGCTGCCCTCGCTGCAAAGCCAGCCGTTAGCCTTAGACAAAATCTACATTCATGGGGCGGATTCCCCGCCCCAACCGGTGAAGGCGTCGTTTTTGACGTCTTTTTGGGAGGGGCTCAAACGCTTCTTCAACTCCTTTAAGCCCGACCCCTATCAATCGCTGGGCGCGGCAGCCGACGAAATTGAAGTATGGGTGAATCGCCCGCGCCAATACGTGGATTTGTTGCAGTTGATTTCGGATCAGACGTTTACTACCGAGACCGGCATCCGCGTCAAATTTTCGATTATGCCCGATGAGTCTAAATTGGTGCTGGCGAATGCTGCCGGCATTCAACCGGACGTGGCTTTAGGCGTGAGTACCAACGTACCCTATGAATTAGCCATCCGCAACGCGCTGATGGATTTGCGGTCATTTGAGGACTTTGATTCCTTCATCAAAATTTACACCCCTGGCTCCCTGTTGAGCTACATTATCAACGATTCCGTCTATGCCATCCCAGAAACGCAAGATTTCTGGGTCACCTATTACCGCCAGGACATTATGAACTCCCTGGGCATCCCCATCCCGCAGACGTGGAATGAGGTGATTGAGATTTTGCCAGAGTTGCAGCGGTACGGCATGAATTTCAACACCCCCCTTTCCAGCGGCAGCGGCTCTAAGGGCTACTTGATCACGGCTCCCTATCTTTTTAGCTATGGCGCGGATCTGTACAGTCCAGATGGGTTTGCCACGGGTCTGAGCAGCGACGAAGCGATCAACGCCATTAAGTTTATGGCGGAGAGTTTCACCATCTACGGCATGCCGCTCACCACCTCCAACTTTTACGATAGTTTCCGCTACGGCAGCCTGCCTATTGGGGTGTCCAACTTCACAACCTATCTCCAACTGACAACCGCCGCCCCGGAACTCAATGGGCTATGGCAGATCGCGTTGTATCCCGCCACCGTGTTGCCTGACGGCACTCAAAACCGGTATGCCACCGGTTCGGCGCAAGCCAGTATTATGTTTGCCGACACGGATCAGCCCGATCAAGCGTGGGAATTCATGCAGTGGTGGATGTCCACCGAAACGCAGGTGGACTTCCAGCAGCAGTTGATCTTGAACTATGGGCTGGAATATTTATGGAATTCAGCCAATGTGGAAGCGTTTGCTTTTTCCCCCATTCCTCAGGAGCACAAGGACGTGATTTTGGCGCAGTGGGAATGGCTGCAAGAGCCAGTCAAGCTACCTGGCAGCTATATGCAGGAAAGGGAACTGAGCAACGCCTGGAACAGGATTGTGTTTGATGGGGTTAACCCTCGCGTGGCCATTGACAGTTCTGTTGTTATTATCAACCGTGAAATTACGCGGAAAATGGAAGAGTTTGGCTATCTGCAAAACGGCGTCATCGTCAAGGCGTTTAAGATTCCGACGATAGAGACGGTCGAAGGGTGGATAGAAAGTGGGAACTAACAGCATGAAGGAACAAAATTCGCCACAGGTATTGCACGCCGTGGCTGGCGCCCCTGCTGAACTGCGACGCACACGGTCAGGCGAGCGGGCTAACCAACCGCACGAATCCTCTTCTTTCAAGAAATGGGCGACCAAAGAAGGCAGCGCGTATGCCTTTTTGTCTATGTACGCGCTGATGTTCATCACCTTTATCGTTGTGCCCGTTCTGGTGGCTTTTTATCTCTCTTTTACCTTCTTTGACACCATCCAGCCGCCCACCTTCAATGGCCTGAGAAATTACATTGTCCTGCTGACGCAAGATGAACTGTTTATGCGCTATGTGCTGCCAAACACGATCAAGTTTGCGGTGATCGTGGGGCCAGGGGGGTACATTTTGTCCTTTATGTTAGCCTGGATTTTGGCGCAGGTTCCCAAAATTCCGCGCACCATTCTGGCCCTCATTCTCTATTCGCCTTCCATGACGACGGGCATCGCCATGGCGGTGGTGTGGAAGACGCTGTTCAGCGGCGACCAAAACGGCTATCTGAACAGCTTCTTGTTGCAGCTCAGCATTATCCAGGAGCCGATTCAGTGGTTGCAATCGCCGCAGTATTTAATGACCATTATGATCGTCGTCACGTTGTGGAGCAGCATGGGGGTTGGCTTCCTGGCGATGTTGGCTGGCGTTTTGGAGATCAATCCTGAACTGTATGAAGTCGGCAGTCTGGACGGCATCACTAACCGCTTCCAGGAGATTGTGTACATTACGATTCCTTCGATGAAGCCGCAGATGTTGTTCGGCGCGGTGATGTCCATTGTGGGCACTTTTCAAGCGGGGGCCATTGGCGTAACGCTTTCCGGGGGCAATCCGACGCCGCAATATGCGGGTCAATTGATTGTGAATCACGTTGAAGATTATGGTTTTCTACGATACGAAATGGGGTACGCCGCCGCCGTTTCCGTGGTGTTGCTGCTGATGGTTCTCTTTTTCTCCAGGTTCGCCAACAGATTGTTCGGCAGTAATGAGTAGGCAAAATCATGAAACGCAAAAGGTCAAGTCGCCGGTTTTCGGGCATTCGCAATAGTGGGATCAACCCCAAAGGGTTTCATACCAGCCAGATAAAGTTCTACTTTGTGCTGTTCCCTTTGGTTGTTTTCATGATTCTACCCATCCTGTTTGTTTTCTCGCACGCCTTCAAACCGCCAGACGAATTATTTGCTTACCCTCCCCGTTTTTTTGTGACGAACCCCACCGTTTTGAACTTCACAGACTTGTTTTCGCGCATGTCTAGCTCTGGCATTCCGGTCACCCGTTATTTGTTCAACAGCATCTTAATCACTATCGTCACCATCGTGGCTTCGATCCTGGTTTCCACCACAGCGGCTTATGCGTTATCCAAGAAGCGGTTCAAGTTGAAGAAGGCTTTGTTCGCCATCAACACGGTGGCTCTGATGTTTGTGCCCATTGCCGTGACCATCCCGCGCTTTTTGATCATTGAGAAATTGAACCTGATGGATTCGTTTCTGGTTCATATTTTGCCGGCATTAGCCCTGCCGGTCGGTCTGTTCCTCATCAAGCAGTTTATTGACGGTATCCCCGATGAAGTGGTGGAAGCGGCGCAGATTGATGGCGCGTCGGACGTGTCGATCTACTGGCAGATTATTTTACCTATGATTCGACCCGCCATTGCCACGATTGCTATTTTGACTTTTCAGGCCACGTGGAACAATGCCGAAGTCTCAACTTTGTATGTCAACAGCGAAAGCCTTAAAACGTTTGCTTTCTATCTGACGACCTTAACCTCGACGACTGCGGGGGCCAATTCGGTAGCGGGGCAGGGCATGGCGGCAGCCGCCACGCTCATCATGTTCTTGCCCAACTTGCTCATCTTTGTCTTCCTACAAAGCCAGGTCATGAATACCATGTCCCATTCAGGTCTAAAATGATGAAAAGGCTCATTCCCTTCCTCTTCCTGATAGCGATATTCACCCTGACCACGGCGCCAGCGCAGGCGCAGTCGCCCTATACGACGTGGGCGGCTGGGCCGCGGGGGAATCTGGTCATGACCCAGGACGCCTACACGCCCGCTGCCGAGATTGAACTGCCTATATCGGGCGCTGAAGATATGTTCATTACGGCGGAAGGCGTTATTTATGTGGCGGATACGGGCAATGGCCGAATTGTGAAGCTGGATAATTTTGAGGTAGCCGCGACCTATGGCGAAGGCGTTTTGCAGGGACCAACCGGATTGTTTGTGGATGAGGACGGGATCATATACGTGGCGGACGCCAGCCAGGACGCGATCTTTATTCTGGACCCCGACGGCAACGTGATTAACCAGTTTGGGCGACCCACGGAGCCCTTGTTTGGTAAAAACAGGGAGTTTTTACCGCGCAAAATAGCCGTTGATAAACGGCAAAACTTATACATCATCAGCGAAGGGTCGGTCAACGGTGTGGTACAGATGAATACTAATGGCAATTTCATCGGCTACTTCGGCGCCAATACCGCCAATATGTCGCTGAAGATGATTTTGCAGCGGTTGTTTCTCACGGAGGAGCAGTTAGACCAGTTCATCAAGAATGAAGCGGCTTCGCCCTCCAATATCACCATTGATCATCAATCGCTGGTGTTTACGATTACTGCCGGCACTGACCAAACAAAAACCATCCGGCGGTTCACCATCTCTGGCAAAAACATCTACCCCGATACCTATGGCTCCACCTCCTTCCGCGATATAGACGCCAACGAAAACGGCTTAGTCCTGGCGGTAGATGCCGACGGGGTAATTGTGGAATATGACCTGAACGGCGCCATGTTATTTCTGTTTGTAGCGCGCGATTACGGGGACCAACGGCTAGGCACGCTCAGAAATCCCACCGCCATTGGACGTTACGGGGAAAACATTTATGTGCTGGACAAGGATAAGAACGCCATTGTCAGCTACAGGACGACCGCTTTTGCCAGAGAAGTGCACGATGGCATCCGTCTGTATATGGATGGTTTTTACCGTGAAGCCAGACCCTACTTTGAAAACGTGTTAGATTACAATGGCTCTTTCATCATGGCCTATCAAGCCATTGCCGACGCTTATTTTAAGGAAAGCGACTATCCCAACGCCCTGACTACCTACAAATATGCCGAAGATCGGGACGGGTATTCACAAGCTTTTTGGGAAATGCGTAATTATGTTTTGCAGCGATATTTAACCCAGGTCATCTTGGGGCTGTTCGGTTTTTCGCTGGTTTTGCAGGTCTTCAATCGCTTTGAGCGTCGTTACCACTGGCTTCATCCCCTGCGGCAATGGTTCAAAGATTTGCGGAACATCAAGCTGGTGGATGATTTTGTTTTTATGTTCCGGTTTATCAAACAACCAGTTGACAGCTTTTATTACATCAAGAAAAACCAGCGCGGCAGTCTGCGTTTTGCGTTGTTGGTCTACGCGACGGTCGTCGTCATCCGCGTCTTGTCGCTTTATGTAACAGGCTTTCCCTTTAGTCCATACGCCTCAGTATCAGACATCAACGTGGAAACCGAAATAGTCAATACCGTTTTGTTGATCTTCCTGTGGAACGCCGCCAATTATCTTGTTTCGACCATCAGCGATGGCCAAGGACGGGTACGCGATGTTGTCATTGGCACGGCTTATTGCTTGTTTCCTTACATCCTGATCGCCGTACCCGTGGCGCTTCTTTCCAACGTGTTAACATACAACGAGGTTTTCCTTTATTCATTTTCCCTCAACTTGATGTGGCTGTGGATTGGGGTCATGCTCGTCATCATGGTAAGGGAAATTCACAACTATTCCTTCTCCGAAACGGTCAAGAACGTTCTGACCACGTTGTTCACCATGGCTTTGTTCGTTTTGACCGGATACATCCTGTACGTCCTGTTCAATCAACTATTTGACTTTGTCTCTGCCATCGCCCAGGAGTTGAGATTACGTGGCTAAAAAGCGCCTGATCCAGAGCATCCTCTTCATGGGTTTCCTTTTAGGTCTGGGAGCAGAACCGCTCGCCGCTATCACACCCATACCTGCATTTCCTGCCACGCCGGCAGTTGCCTCGTCCACGCTTCGCGCGCAAGCGATAAGCGATGCCTTTACCCTGGTAGGAGAGAATGACGATTTTCAACTGTACGCGGATCAGGCTACGTTAGCCTTCAAAGTGGTGGATAAGCGCAGCGGCTACACCTGGCATTCCAATCTGGATGAGGTCGGCGAGGACGACGACCTTAACCGAACGTGGACAGCCTTTGCCCAGAGCGGGATCAGCATTGATTATCTGGATCAAGGAGCCACCGACGAACGCGCCTCAATTACCAACAGTGAACGTGTCATTGACTTTAGAATCATTGACGAGGGATTTGAGGCGGCGGTAACCTTCACCGAGCCTTCTATCACCATCGTCGTCATGGTTAAATTAGAAGCGCAAGGGGTGCGCGTAGAAGTGCCGTTTGCGTCCATCCAGGAAGCTGACCCGGCGTATAAACTGGGACTGCTGTATGTTTATCCTTTTTTGGGGGCCACCAAAGAAGACAGCATCCCCGGTTACATGTTCATTCCTGATGGGTCAGGCACGTTGATTCGCTTCGCCGCCGCTACCAACGCCAAAAACATGTTTTACGGACGGTATTATGGGACCGATCTGGGTATGATCAGCACCCTCCCCTATAATCCCACCATCAACCGGCCCTACAAGATCACCATCCCGGTCATCGGCATGGCGCATGGCGAAAAACAACATGCCTATATCTCCGTTATCGAAAAGGGTGCCCCTTATGGGGAAATCCAGGCCCATCCCGCAGGCATCATCACCCAATTCAACTTTTTATACAACACCTTTGTTTATAACCAGAGTTACTTCCAGGCTACCAATCGCTCCGGAGCCGGCGTCACCACGTTACAGCCGGAAACCAATGTGTTTGACGTGGTGATCCATTATCGCTTTTTAACCGGGGACGACGGTGATTATGTGGGCATGGCGCGAAGCTACCAGGAATATCTGGTGGAAAAGGGGGGGCTACGCCAGATTGCCGACGCGGACGACGATATGGGAATCAGACTCGAATTTTTGGGCAGCGAAAAGGAAAAAATCCTTTTCTGGGATCGCTCCATTCCCATGACGACCATTGCCCAAATGAGCGACATTCTCAACCAGTTGGATGTGCAGAACCCGAACGTTATTTACTATGGCTGGCAACCGCGCGGCGCTTCTACCATGCCTCCCAGGACCTTCAGGCTGGACCGTCCATTGGGAGATGCGGAAGAACTCAGTTTATTCATAGAACAGGTCACGGCGGCAAACGGACACTTCTACCTCTATCTCGACCCTCAGGCGGCTTTGCGGGAGGAGAGCGGTTATTCCACCCGCCGCGACCTGGCGATGTCTATCACCAATTCCAATCTTCTAGGCTATAACCGCAACAAAGTGAATTACTATCTTAACTTTGACGCCCTAAGCGACCGCTACACCTCGCTTAGTGAGGATATCTTTGCCGAACTTCAGGCTGATCTGGCGCTGGATGGGATCGGCTCAACGCTGTACAGTGATTTCAAAAACAACCACTTTTTGAATCGAGAGGATGCCATTCAGATGTATCAGGCCTTATTGGCTGAAAACAGCGGCAACACGGCTTTTTATCTGCCCAATGATTACATGTTCGGCGCCATGCAAGCCTACTTTGACATCCCTTTAACCGATAGCGGTTACTTGTATACCAGCGAAGCCGTGCCATTTTTGCAGGTCGTTCTGGCCGGGTATGTGCCATATTATGGCACAGCCTTAAACTTCTCATCCAATATACAGGCTGATCTCCTACGGCACGCTGATTTTGGCGCTTATCCCGCCTATTTCCTCACTGAAGAAGTGACAGCCAACGTGCTTAACACCAGTTCCAATTGGATTTATACCTCATCCTATGACCAGTGGGGACAGGAAATAGAGCAGACCTACCAATGGCTAAATGAGTTGTTGGGGCCAGTCAAAGGAGCGCAGATAGTTTCGCGGCAGACGCTGGCTGAAGGCGTTGTAGCTACCACCTACAGCAACGGACAGCAGATAATAGTCAATTACAACAATACCCCATTCGCTGACGGCGATCTGGTTGTCAATGCGCAAGATGCAGTCATCAGGGAGGTAGTACCGTGAATGCAGGCCGCCCTTTCCACAAAAGAGGAATAAAAAACAGAACCAGAGAGGCCCTGTCTGGCTATTTGTTCATCCTGCTCTGGATTATCGGCTTTGCGGTTTTTACCGTCGTGCCCCTGGGCCAAACGCTTTTTTACAGCCTGAATCAGGTCACCGTTTCGGCCACGGGGATCAATCTTGAGTTCATTCAATGGCAGAATTACACCAGGGCTTTCTTTACGGACCCCACTTTTGTGGGATTGTTAATCGAATACATCATAGAAACGTTGGTTTCCTTGCCCATCATCTTGATCTTTTCCATGATCATTGCCTTGTTTCTCAATCTCAAATTCAGATTTAAGGGCATCTTCCGTACCATTTTCTTTTTGCCGGTGGTTATTACCAGCGGGCCGGTTATTCAAGAACTCGTCGCGCAAGGAGCAACTTCGGTGCCGGGTCTAACGCTTTCTGGAACGGCGCTGGAGTTTATCGCCGAGCTGCCCCGTTATTTACGCAATCCAATTGAGTACCTGTTAACCTCTTTTATCTTAATTCTGTGGTTCTCTGGCGTGCAAATCCTGATTTACCTGTCCAGCTTGCAGAAAATTGACCAGAGCATCTACGAAGCAGCGGCGATTGATGGCGCTTCTGCCTGGGAATCTTTTTGGAAGATCACTTTGCCTTCCCTCTCCACGACAACCCTTATCGTGGCTGTATACACCATTATTACCTTGTCCCACTTTTCGGAGAACAAGGTCATCAAATACATTTACGGGCAGACGTATGCCGTGGGAGGGGGAATTGGCTATTCAAGCGCCATGTCGTTTTTATATTTTTTTGTGCTTGTTTTGCTTCTGGCAATTGTCTTTTTGCTCATGAACTATCGGGCTAAGAAACAATACGGATAAGAGGCCATCATCGCGTATGAACCAATTGAAGCATTTCAATTTGAAGAGTTTTCTCCTGGGCAATCGAACCAGATATGGTCTGATATTCAACGTATTGTTGTATGTCTTGTTGATTGCCATTGGTTTTGTCTATCTTTATCCCTTGTTATTCATGTTTGTGACCAGCATGAAAAGCCCGGCGGATTTGCTCAATCCGATGGTGCAGTGGATCCCGACCGAAGTTTACACGGGCAATTACGTCAAGGCTTACCGTGTATTGGATTATCCCCAGACGCTGGCCTCGTCTATTATGATTAGCCTTATCCCCTCGCTCATTCAGACTATCGTCTGTTCATTGGTGGGCTATGGCCTGGCGCGCTACCGGTTCCGCGGCAAGAATCTCATCTTTATACTTATTCTGGCTACGTTTATCATACCTGCCCAGAACACAGCTATTCCACAGATGCTGACTTACCGGAAGTTTGGGTTGCTGGGGAATATTAACGCGCTGCTCTTGCCGGCAGTCATGGGGCAGGGATACAAAAGCGCCATCTTCATCTTGATTTTTTATCAGACCTTTCTTTCCTTACCCAAAGTGCTGGAAGAAGCCGCGCGCCTGGATGGCGCCTCTGATCTGAAGATATTTGTAAAAATCGCCCTGCCGGCAGCCATCCCTTCCTATATTATTTCGATCATTTTCTCGACCGTCTGGTATTGGAATGAGACCTACCTGACGGTTATTTTTCTGGAGGGGGGCATCCAATCCCTACCCATGCAGTTATCCAAATTTGTACAGGCGTATGAGAACCTGTATCCACCGGGGACGGTAAATATTTTTGATCGTCTTAACGAGGCGGTCAAATTAAGCGGCACCTTTTTGAACATCCTGCCTTTGCTGCTCATGTACTTTGTGCTGCAAAAGTGGTTTGTGGAATCCATTGAAAGGACAGGCGTCACCGGTGAATAAATGGGCCGTTTTATTCCTGGCTTGTCTGCTCTTCATAGCCGGTTGTTCTGCGCCGGACGAAGCGGCCGAAGTCGAGACGGCTGCCCCGCCCACCGAGACGCCCGCACCCACGCAGACCTTCGCGCCGACTCCGACGCCCGTTCCGGTTGACATTGCCGAAGTGATTGCCTACGAAATGGAGGGGGCTTTTGCTTTCTTCTGGGAGCAAGCCAACACAGATGCCGGCAGCGCCGGGTTTGGACTGATTCGAGACCGTTTTCCCGGCTCAGAAGGAATTGCCAGCACGGCGGCGGTTGGGTTTGGTTTGACGGCTTACCCTATTGGCGTAGAAAAAGGGTATATCTCCTATCAGGAGGGGTTTGACAGAGCCAACGGCACGCTGGACACCCTGCTGGGGATGGAACGGGTCGAAGGGTTCTATTACCATTTTGTGGACATGGAAACGGGGAAGCGCGCCTGGGAAAGTGAAATCTCCAGCATTGACACCTCCATCCTGGTGCTGGGCGTTCTCGCCGCCGGGGAGTATTTTGGCGGCGAGGTGCAAAGCAAAGCGCAACAGATCTACGACGGCGTAAACTGGCCCTGGTTTGTGGACGAGTCGCGTAACATGTTCTATATGGCTTACCGCCCTGAAGAAGGATTCGGCGGGCATTGGGACTTCTACGCGGAGCAGTTAATGTTGTACGTTTTGGCTGCCGGTTCGGACACCTACGCGGTAGATGACACAACCTATTACGGATTTACGCGGCACTACGCCAGATTTGGCGAGGGCGAGCCGTTTATCCATTCCTGGTTTGGCTCCATTTTCACTTACCAATTCAGCCATGCCTGGATAGATTTCCGCGAGTACACCGACCGGGAAGGCGTGAACTGGTTCGACAATTCCGTGGCAGCGTCCCTGGCGCAGGTCAACTTTGCCATTGCCATGGAGGACAAATACGAGACGCTGGGCGAGAATGCCTGGGGGCTGAGCGCTAGCGATGGCCCAAACGGATATAACGGCTTGTATGGCGCTCCCCCGTCCGGGTTTGACAACCGCGCCCACGTGGTTGACGACACCATTCCGCCATACGGAGCCATAGGCTCTATCATTTTTACGCCGCAGGCTGCCGAGCGAGCCATGCTGAATTATTACGCGATTGAGCCGTTAAAAGGGGCGTATGGATTCCTGGACGCCTACAATCTGAGCGAAGATTGGTACGCCAGCGACTTCATTGGCATAGACAAAGGGATTAGCTTGTTGATGCTGGCAAATCACGAGAATGGTCTGGTTCATCAAATTGTGATGCAAAACGATCAGATTGTGAATGGGTTGGCGCGTTTGCAGCTAACAAAAGGCGAATAAGCAGATAATTGCATGACGACCATTAAAGATGTGGCCAGACTTGCCAGGGTCAGCATCACTTCTGCCTCGTATGCGTTGAACGATACAGGCACGATCAGTGAAGAGACGCGGAAGCGGGTGTTGGAAGCCGCCGAGGAGCTTAATTACCATCCCAATGCGTTTGCCCGTAATCTCAAAAAACGGAAGACGAGCACGATTGGCGTCTTTATTACCCGTTTTGGCGGATCATTTTATGAAGAAATTCTGGAAGGCATCCACGACGCGGTACTCAAAACGGATTATGAACTGATTGTCTGTCCTGAAAGCCGCACCATGTCCAAACTGCTCACGCAGCGGCAGGTAGATGGCGCCATTGTGTTTGATTCCAAAACCAAGAGCGACATGCTTCTCAAACTGGCCTCCAAGAAATTCCCCATTGTGGTTTTGGATCGCTATCTGGAGTCAGATTATTTGCTCCCTTTGCTGCTGGACAACCAACAGGGAACTACGCAGGCTTTTTATCATCTGTATGAACAAGGCGCGCGGCGCATGGGCTTCGTTTCTGGTGCGCGGGATTCATTGGATAATCAGGAGCGGATGCGGGCGTTTTTGGGCGAGGCGGACAAAAACAACGTGACTGTGCAGCGCCATAACGGAAATTTTACCGAGCGGTCTGGCTATGACGCTGCCAGTTTAATCATGGAAAGCCAGAATTTGCCAGAGGCTGTCTTTTGCGCCAACGATCAGATGGCAATTGGCTTTATTAAGGCGATGAAGGAGCGCCAGTTGAAGGCGCCAGATGATATTGCCATTGTGGGCTTCGACGACATCCAGATCGCGCGGTACATGCAGCCTACGCTGTCCACCATTGGGGCGTCGCGCATTTCATGGGGGGCAGCCGCTGCCGCGCAGTTAATTGATTTTTTGGAGGGCAAGCGTTCGTTCCAACCGTATCGGATTCCCACTCGCCTGATTCAACGAGAATCCTCCACCAAAAACCGAAAGGCTTAATAATTGTCCAGAAATAAGTTCGTAGTGACGGCTTTAGCCGTCCAAACCGCTAAAGCGGTTACTACAAACCCCAATCGCCAAGTTATTTACGGACAGTTAATTAGGAGTTACGCACTTCCCAATGGAAACGTCGGCAATATTGCAAAACGAGCTAAAAGGGTCCGTGGATTTCTTCCTGGACTTCACGAATCTAAAGTACGGCAGCCAGGGGTTTGGTTTAACCGTGGATTCCAGCAAAAACCTGGAGGTGTCTTCCATCGCCTCGGTGGGATTTGCCCTGACCGCCTGGGTGATTGCGGCGGAGCGAGGGTATATTCCGCGGCAAAGAGCCATAGACATAACCGCAGGGAGTTTGCGCACGCTGCTGCAAAACGTCAGTCATCATCGCGGCTTTTTCGCGCATTTCCTGAATATGGAGAGCGGTGAACGACGCCGGAAGTGCGAATTTTCCACCATTGATACGGCGCTGTGTCTGAATGGCGTGATTACGGCGGCGGCATACTTTCAGGATGTCGAAATCCGTGAACTGGCGCAGCAACTTCTGGAGAGAGTAGACTGGAATTTCATCATTTTTGAAAAAGGGGACAAAACTCTTTTTCGAATGGCCTACAATCCAGATGAAGGCGGCGATTACGTCATTGGCGATCCCGGCTTTATTCACCAGTGGGATATGGCTGCCGAGCAGAAGATGATGTATCTACAAGCCGCGCCCTATATCGAACCAGCGACGGCGCGTAGATTGTATCAAGGTTTTTCACGCGACCTGGGGGATTATGAGGGTCAAAAAATCATTATCAATCCGCGCGGCAACCTGTTTGCTTACCAGTTCAGCGAAGCCTGGCTGGATACAGCCCGTTATCTGGACCCTGATGGCGTGGATTGGTTCCAGAACACGCGGCTGGCGACCTTAGCCAATCGTCAGTTTTGCCTGGAACACGCGGCGCAGTTCAAGACGTATCAGGGTGATAGCTGGGGCGTAAGCTGCGGCGATAGTCCCTGGGGATATGATGTATCCGGCAGCACGCCCAGTCTACATCCGCCGAGACCTAATGGAACGGTGTCTATTTATGGCGCGTTGGCTTCTTTGCCCTTCACGCCTGAACTAAGCCTGGACATGGCGCACTATCTCTATCACTACCACCCACGCACCTGGGGACAGTATGGCTTTTTTGACGCCTATAACCTGGACGTCTCGCCGCCCTGGTACAGCCATTCGCTCTACGGCATTGACAAGGGCTGTTCCATGATCATGATAGAGAACTATTTCAGCCGGCTAATCTGGGAGACGTATACCAACAGCCCCCTGATGCAAAAGTCATTGGAAATTTTGGGTTTTACCCCGCGAAACGGAGCAGGCCATGGATAGATTTTATGCGCAGGATGGGCAGTTCTGGCTGAATGGCCAGCCGCAGTTGATTCAGGCGGGGGAGTTTCATTATTTTCGCACACCGCCAGACCAATGGGCGCACCGGTTGGGCTTGCTGCAAAAGGCTGGTTTTAACGCCGTGGCATCGTATATCCCCTGGCTATGGCACCAATTGGAGGAGGGCGTTTCGGATTTTGATGGGCGCAGCCACCCGATGCGCAATTTGAGCGGGTTTTTGGATCTGGCGGCGGAGATGGGTCTCTGGATCGTTGCTCGCCCTGGCCCGTACATTATGGCGGAAACTATTAATGAGGGCATTCCACCCTGGGTGTTTAATCGCTATCCGCAGGTCGCCTTCGTCAGCCAGGACGGCAAAACGCAAAATATCGCCAGCTACCTGCACCCAGACTTTTTAGCCTGCGTCCAGAAGTGGTATCAGGCTATCTTTGCCGTGCTGGCGCCGCGCCAGATTACGCAGGGCGGCAAAATTATCCTGATCCAGCTAGATAATGAGATGGGTATGCCGCACTGGGTCAGAAACATCCTGGACGTCAATCCGGACACTATCGCCCGGTTTGCCGCCTATTTGCGTCACCGTTACGGAGAACAACTTGCGGCGCTATACCCAACGAATGACCTGGCGGAGTTCTTAAGAGAAGGAATTTTGCATCCGGCTGAGCCTTATGCCGGCAGCATCGTCACCCAATATCGCCGCTTTTACCGTGAATATCTACACGAATATATGGCGTTCTTGTGGGCAGCGGCGCAAGCCAACGGCATGGACGTTTTGCCCATCGTCAACATTCATGGTTTTATGAATGGCGGCAAGACCTTCCCCATTGGGCTGTCGCAGTTGATTCAGGTCATGGAGATGCCAGACATGATCAGCGCCACTGACGTTTATCCCCTCGCCATTGGCGAAGGGAATTTCCACCAGCTATTGTTCGTCAATGAAGCCACGAAAGCGCTGCAAAACAAGGACCAGGCGCTATTTTCGGTCGAGTTCCAGGCAGGCGGCAACAATGATTATAGCAACGGTCAAACCTCCTTTTTTGATTTGCACACCCGGCTGTGCCTCGCCACAGGCATGAGAGCCATCAACCACTATCTCTTTTTTGATGGCGAAAATGACCCGGTTCTCAGCCCGGTTAAGCGGCACGATTGGGGGCATCCGGTGCGCAAAGATGGCACGCTGCGCCAACATTACCACCGCTATCCCCGCCTGTCGCAAACGCTACACGCTTATGGGGAGGCGCTCATTTTGGCGCAGCCGCAAACGGTTACCACGGTTGGTTTCTTACTCGACCAGTTCATGACCGAAGTCAACAATCCGTTTACGCAGGCAGCAACCAACGTCATTACCCACCAGCGGGAGGTCATTTTATGTGACTTCATCGCCCGAAGCCTGGCCCTGACCCACCGCCCCTTCACCATGGTGGAACTTACCCGTTCTGCTTTGGATGCCGCGCAAATGCCGCACTGTTGGGTCATGATGGAACGGCAATGCCCGCCCGATGTACAGCAAAAGCTGGTGGATTATGTCAAACAGGGCGGCAATCTGATTCTGGTCGGGCGACTGTGTGTGGCAGATTGGAACGACAAGCCCTGTACGATTCTGCAGGAGGCGGCAGGAATCCAGCAGATTGACAGCGACCCACCGTTTGTGGGCAGTTGCATTAGCGCGTTTCAGTATGAGGATGTGCCTGCCTCTTTTGTGGAGTCGTATGCCGGCAATTTTGATGAAGTTTTTGCCACGCGAGCGAATGGCGCAGCCGTCGGCGTCGTGCAAAAAATAGGCAAAGGGAAGCTGATGTTATTTGGCGCGGCGATAGCAGCGAACACGCTGGATGATCTGGATATCGCGCAGCAAATGGCCCTGAAAATGGCGTGCCAGCCGCTTTTCCAACTTAGCAGTTGGGCTGACGTGCGCCTCAGCCGCGGCGCGAGGGGGAGTTTCCTCTTTATCAACAACTATCAGGACGATCCGGTCGCCACGACCATTGCGTATGGAAACGACATACTGCTGGGGGGAAATGTGGTGGAAATGCCGGCACGCCGCGGCTTGATCCTTCCCCTCGACTGGCAGCTCACCGATGACGTCACCATCCATTACACAACGGCTGAGATTATCGCCATCGCTGCGGATGGCGACGCCATCACCCTCAAAACCGACCCCGCTGCATTCACGGCGGAACTGACCGTTTCCGGCTATCAATGTGCGGGGGCGACACCCATTGCGACTGACGATAACACCACCCGCATCCTGCTGCGCGGCACAGATGGGACGATTGTTCTCAGAAAGATAACGCACTAATCCGTCTCATCTGCGTTATATCGGCGTCACCAGCGGACTATTTCTGCCGTGGAAAACAAACCAATGCGCGTACTCTACATTGATATTGACAGTCTGCGCCTGGATCACCTCAGCTGCTATGGCTACCTGCGCCACACCACGCCTACCATTGACAGGTTAGCCAGCGAAGGCGTCCGGTTTAGCAACGTGTATGTTTCAGACGCCCCTTGCCTGCCGTCGCGCACCGCCTTATGGAGCGGGCGCACAGGGTTCCACACCGGGGTCGTCAATCATGGCGGCGTCGCGGCGCAGCCGTTCTTGCAGGGGCCGGAGCGCGGCGATCGGGACAATGTGTTCACGCGCACCGGGTGGATGCGGGCGCTGGCGGATCGGGGCATGAAGACGGCGACTATCAGCCCTTTTGGTCAGCGCCACGCCGCCTGGCATTGGTATGCTGGTTTCAACGAAATCTACAATACGGGCAAATACGGGGACGAACTCGCCGATGACATTGTGCCCGTGGCCCTGGACTGGCTGGAGCGAAACGGCGTCCAGGAACAGTGGTTCCTGCACGTCAACTTATGGGACCCGCACACGCCATTTCGCACCCCTGCCTCCTTTGGCGAGCCGTTTGCCGGGCAGCCTTTACCCGATTGGCTCACGGAAGAACTCTGGCAGCGAGCCTGGCATGGTTTTGGGCCCCACAGTCCGCAAGAGCCAAACTGGCTCTGGGGCCAGGTCTCCGACCGATTTCCGCGCCAGCCTGACCTCATTGACTCCCTGGAGGCCGTGCGCCAGTGGGTAGACGGCTACGACACGGGTATCCGCTACGCCGATGCCTGGCTGGGCAAAATTATCGTCAAATTACAAGCGTTGGGCATCTACGACGAAACCATCATCGTCGTCAGCGCCGATCATGGCGAAAACATCGGCGAGTTAAATGTCTGGGGCGATCACCAGACGGCGGACCATCTCACGTGCAACGTTCCCCTGATCATTCGCTACCCTGGCTTTGGCGCGACGGCGCGAGTGGATACCGCCCTGCATTACCATTTCGACTGGGCCGCTACCCTGATTGAACTGCTGGGGGGCGTTGTGCCTGGCAACTGGGATGGCGTCTCCTTTGCCAGCGCATTTCGGGAGGGGAAACAGGCGGGACGCGAATTTGTGGTCACCAGTCAGGGCGCCTGGGCCTGCCAGCGCGGCGTCCGCTTCGTTTATGGAGGCGCAGATTATCTCTGCCTGCGCACTTACCATGATGGCTTCAAAGAACTGGAACCCATCATGCTGTTTAATCTCCACGACGACTTTCATTTGCAACGTGATCTGGCCCCCCAAAGCCCAGAAATTGTGGATAGGGGAATGAGCCTCCTGGAAAGCTGGCATGCCCGGCAAATGGCGACGAGTGAAGCCAACGTAGACCCCCTGATGACGGTGCTGCGCGAAGGGGGCCCATTTTACACGCGCGGTTATTTGCCGCGCTATATCGAGAGACTAAGCGCCACCGGGCGCGCCCATCACGCCAGACGGCTGGCAAGAATCCATCCAGACGAGATTTGAGTTTACAGCGTTAGAGTGAGGAAACATGGAAAATAACATCGGCATCTACAACCACCTCGACCCTGATACAGAAGTCCGCGTGGAAAAGCTTCTGGCGCAAATGACCTTCGCGGAAAAGGTAGGCCAGCTTGTGCAAATCGGGCCATTCGCCCCGTTCGATTTTGCGGATTACCAGGCGAAAAAGCAGGCAGCCGAAGAGGCTGGCGAACCATTCGACTATCCACCGAAATTGCGCGAGGAGATGGATGATCTGATTCGCAGCGGGCGGGTGGCATCTTTCCTCAATATCACCATCCCGCACTTGATCAATCATTGCCAGCGGATTGCCGTGGAAGAGTCGCGGTTGGGCATCCCCATCATCGTAGGCTGCGACGTGATTCATGGGTATCGCACCATCTTCCCCATTCCCCTGGCGGAAGCCTGCACCTGGAATCCGGCCCTGTTGGAACGGGCTTCGCGCGTGGCTGCCGAAGAGGCTTCGGCGGTGGGGGTGGATTGGATTTTTGCGCCGATGGTGGACATTGCCCGCGATCCCCGTTGGGGCCGGATCGCCGAAGGCGCAGGCGAAGACCCGTTCCTGGGCATGGCTATGGCTCGCGCCCGCGTGCGCGGTTTTCAAGCCACTGATTTAACCAGCGGGCGTAAAATTGTGGCCTGCCCCAAACATTATGCAGGCTATGGCGCTGCCGAAGGGGGTCGGGATTACAACACGACCGACTTCTCCGAACGCACCTTACGCGATGTCTATCTGCCCCCGTTCAAAGCAGCGTTCGATGCGGGCGCGGGCAGCGTCATGAGCGCGTTCAATGAGATCAGCGGCGTGCCGGCAACCGCCAACCCGCTGCTACTGCGCACCATCCTGCGCGATGAATGGGCGTGGCCCGGCGTCATCTTAAGCGATTACGAATCCGTGCGCCACCTCATCCCGCATGGCATGGCCGCCGACCTGAAAGAGGCGGCGCGCCTGAGCATCCTGGCCGGGCTGGACATGGAAATGGTCAGCAGCGCTTATCCGGACCATCTGGCGGAACTGGTAGCTGCGGGAGAGGTGCCTCTGGCGGCGGTAGATGAAGCGGCGCGCCGCGTGCTGCGGCTCAAATTCCGCCTGGGTCTGTTTGAAAACCCATACACCGACGAATCCCTGGCGGATGCGTTGATTCTCCGCCCGGACTTCCGCGCCCTGGCGCTGGAAGTGGCTCAGGAGTCTATGGTTCTGCTCAAGAACGAAGGCAACATCCTGCCCCTGTCCCCACAGACTCGCCTGGCAGTCATTGGGCCGCTGGCAGATAACCGTCTGGATATGTTTGGCTGCTGGTCGCTGCAGACCCATCCTGAAGACGTGGAAACAGTCCTGGAGGGTCTCGCCGCCTACCTGCCCGCTGACGCCTGGACACATGTCGCTGGCTGCCCTATCCGCGATGAAGCGCCAACGGACATAGCCGCGGCAGTGGCGGCGGCAGAGGCAGCGGACGTGGCGCTGCTGGTATTGGGCGAAAGCGCGGATATGAGCGGCGAGGCGCACTCGCGCACGCATCTGGGTCTGCCCGGTCGCCAGCAAGAACTGGTTGACGCCATTGCCGCCACAGGCAAACCGATCGTCTGCGTGTTAATGAGCGGTCGTCCCCTGGTGATTCCCCGTCTGGCGGGGCAGGCGCAGGCGTTGCTGGCTGCCTGGCATGCCGGCATTCGCGCCGGGCGGGCGGTAGCCGACATCCTCTTTGGCGCAGCCAACCCTTCTGGCAAACTCACCGCCAGTTGGCCGCGCGCCGAGGGGCAAATCCCCGTCTATTACGCCCACAAGAACACGGGACAGCCTGCCGAGGACGCGCATATGAAACCGTTTGCCGCCCTATTCAAATCCGTCTACCTGGATGAGCCGAATTCCCCCCTCTTCCCGTTTGGGTTTGGGTTGAGTTACACCCGGTTTGTCTACTCTGATCTGCACATTGCCCAGCCAACGCTGAAAATGGGGGATACCCTGGTCGTCTCGGTTACGCTGACAAACAGCGGCGACCGGGCCGGCGCGGAAACGGCGCAGCTTTACGTGCGCGACCTGGTGGGCAGCGTCACGCGCCCGGTAAAGGAACTGAAAGGGTTCCAGAAAATCTATTTGCAGCCAGGGGAACAGCGCACCGTTCGTTTTGAGGTTCCTGTGGCTGAACTGGGCTTCACCGGACGGGATATGCGTTACACAGTAGAACCAGGCGATTTCAAGGTGTGGGTTGGACCCGATTCGACGAGAGGATTAGAGGGCGCTTTTTCTGTTGAATAGTCAGCGGAGATGCCGGCAGCAGGGTACAAAAGCCTCATTGATTAGTGAAGAATTGACCCAAGTTGCTACCTTACCCATTGTCATTCCGAGTGAAACGAGGAATCCCTACAGTGCTGCTAGACCAGGATGAGAGGGATTCCTCAGGCTGTCTCCTGCAACAGGCTCAGGGTTTCATGGATGAGGCGGGGTTGGTGTGGCATAACTGCTCCAAATTGCAGTAGGTCAAACTGACAGTTTGACCAAAGGGGCAAGCTAACAGCTTGC
>CAYQYJ010000015.1:0-2984 GCA_964421605.1 uncultured Ardenticatenaceae bacterium
TGAGTTTTGCCGACATTATTCTGCGTCTTTTGACGTTTTGGAAAGATCAGGGCTGCCTGGTGTGGCAGCCTTACAACATTCAGGTGGGCGCGGGCACGATGAACCCGGCTACCTCGTTGCGCGTGTTGGGGCCGGAGCCGTGGAACGTCGTCTACGTGGAGCCGAGTATCCGGCCCGACGATGGTCGCTTTGGCGACAATCCCAACCGGATGCAGCAGCATTACCAACTGCAAGTCATCCTTAAACCTGATCCGGGCAATCCGCAGGAACTCTATCTGAAAAGCCTGGAAGCCATTGGCGTTAACTTACGCGAACATGACATTCGCTTTGTCGAAGACAACTGGGAAAGCCCGGCGCTAGGGGCGTGGGGATTGGGTTGGGAGGTGTGGCTGGATGGGCAGGAAATCACGCAGTTCACCTACTTCCAACAGGCGGGCGGCTTCGATCTTGACCCGGTTTCGGTAGAAATCACGTATGGATTGGACCGCATTTCGCTGGCTCTGCAAAACGCCAACAGCGTCTGGGAGATGAGTTACGGCGCGGGGGTGACTTACGCCGATGTGCTGCTGCAAGCGGAAATTGAACATTGCCACTATTATTTTCACGGGGCGGATGTGGAGGCGCTGCACGAGGTATACGACACCTATGAGCGGGAGGCGCTGCGCTGCCTGAAAGCGGGGTTGGTGGCGCCCGCGCACGATTACAACTTAAAATGTTCCCATCTGTTTAACGTACTGGACACGCGCGGGGCTATTGGCGTGACGGAGCGGGCGCAATATTTTCGCCGTATGCGGCAGGTGGCGCGGCAGGTGGCGGAGTTGTATCTGGCGCAGCGAGAAAAGATGGGGTATCCGCTGTTGCAGACGCCTGGCTGGCGTCCTCCCATGCCGACAGCGGCGCTGCCGCCGCTGCCGGCATTCACCGCCGCCGATCCCCGCACGTTCTTGTTAGAAATTGGCAGCGAGGAACTGCCGGCATCTGACCTGACCTCCGCCCTCAACCAACTGCGCCAGATGCTGCCCGAACTCCTGGCTGATTTGCGCCTCACCTATGACCATATTGAAGTGTACGGCGCGCCGCGCCGTCTGGCGGCGCTGGTGCATGGCCTGGCGGCGCGCCAGAGTGACCTGGAAATGGAAGTCAAAGGGCCGCCCGCTGACCGCGCTTTTGACGCTGCCGGACAACCCACCCAGGCAGCCATTGGTTTCGCCCGCGGCAAAGGCGTGGATGTGGCTGATTTGCGCGTGGTGACCGAAGGCAAACGCAGCTACGTGGTCGCTTCTGTGTTTGCGGCGGGGCGGCCCGCGCCTGAAGCGCTGGCAGAGCGGTTGCCCGACCTGATTGCCAGCCTCAAGTTTGAACGCTCCATGCGCTGGAACCAGACCAACGTCGCTTACAGCCGTCCCTTGCGTTGGTTAGTGGCGTTATATGGGGATGAGGTGACGCCGTTTGCGTATGCCGGCATTCTCAGCGACCGCACCAGCCGCGGCTTGCGTCCCTACGATTCCCCGCCTATTACCATTGACCACGCCGACCAATACATCCCCCTCATGCAGCAGCACGGCGTCATCGTGGATGTGGCGCAGCGGCGCGAAGCCATCTGGCGCGACGCCAGCGCCCTGGCTGCCGCCAAAGGCGGCTCTTTGCGCCGCGATGAAGGGCTGCTGGATGAAGTCACCAACCTGGTCGAACAACCTACCTGCCTCATTGGTCGCTTTGAAGAAAAGTACCTGGCGCTGCCCGCCGCCGCTCTGGTGGCTGTCATGAAAAAACATCAGCGCTACTTCCCTGTCTACGACCAGACTGGCGACCTGCTGCCCTACTTTATTGCCGTGCGCAACGGCGACGCCGAGCATCTGGATATCGTCACCGACGGCAACGAACACGTCATTCGCGCCCGCTTTGCCGACGCCGATTTCTTTTACAACAACGACATCAAACAGTCGTTGGCGGACTTCTTGCCCGACCTGGACAAACTGACCTTTCAATTTGAGCTTGGTTCCATGCGGGACAAAGTGCGGCGGCTAGAAAAATTGACGCCGCTCATTGCCCAAATGCTCCAGCTTACGCCTGCCGAAGCCGCTGTTGCCAGCCGCGCTGCCGCGCTCAGTAAGGCAGACCTGGCAACCAGCCTGGTGGTGGAAATGACTTCCCTACAAGGCATCATGGGCGGGCATTATGCCCGCCGCAGCGGCGAGCCGGAAGCGGTGGCTGCCGCTATTGCCGAACAATACGAAGCCGTCAGCCAGACGCGCCCCGGGTTGGTCCTGGCGCTGGCTGATCGGCTGGACAGTCTGGCTGGCCTGTTTGCCGCTGGCCTGGCGCCCAAAGGCTCCAACGATCCTTTCGCCCTGCGTCGCGCTGCCATTCACATCATCGAAAACCTGATTACCAACAAAATTTCGTTTGATTTGCGCCAGGCAATGGCGAAAGCGGCGGCGTTGCTGCCATTGCCGGCAGAATGGCCCGTACAACGCGAAGTTTTAGCCTTCATTGCGGGTCGCCTGGAGGTCGTGTTGCGTGAGAAGGGCATCAGCACCCACGTCATAAAGGCTGTGTTGGCTGAACAGGCGCACAATCCCTACGCCGCGCACCAGACAGCGCTGGCCCTGGAACAGGCGGTACAGGGCGCAGACTGGTCTCTGTTGTTGGATGCGTATGCCCGCTGCGTGCGCATTACCCGCAGCCAGGAGCAGGAATACGCCCTGCACCCCGCCGCGTTTACTCTGGCGGATGAGCAGAACCTGCTGGCAGCCTACGACGAAGCAGCCGCGCAAATGGATGGGACGCTGCCGGCATTGCTGACCGCCCTGCACCATTTGCAGCCAGCCATCACCGCTTTTTTTGACAACGTGCTGGTCATGGACGAAGACAAAGCCGTGCGCGCCAACCGCCTGGCCCTGCTGCAAGCCATCGCCCGCCTGCCGCACGGTCTGGCTGACCTGTCCCAACTTGAGGGTTTTTAATACTGTATGTCAATTCGC
>CAYQYJ010000015.1:3084-17132 GCA_964421605.1 uncultured Ardenticatenaceae bacterium
CGGTCTGGCTGACCTGTCCCAACTTGAGGGTTTTTAATACTGTATGTCAATTCGCCGAATTGACGCCGTATGTCAATTCGCTGAATTGACCACGTCCCAGACTGGAGCAGTTTCCCAGACTGCTCCAGTCTCACGTTGGGGACAATCGTATCTTACCGCCGCCCGGCGGTGTTATCCCCGTCATAGCCTTACCCGAATCGCCCAACATCAGGTATAATCCACCCAGCCAAATAGAATGAACGCCAACCAGTTGATTGCCACAAACGCATGAGCATATCCCAGGAAATTAAGAGCAGACTCGACATCGTCGAAATAATTGAGGAATACCTGCCATTGCGCAAGTCGGGACGCTCTTACACGGGCTTTTGCCCGTTCCACGCCAACACCCGCACCCCTGCCTTTGTCGTTTTCCCCGACAGTCAGACCTGGCGCTGCTTTGGCGCCTGCGCCGAAGGGGGCGATATTTTCTCCTTTCTCATGAAGAAGGAAGGCTGGGAGTTTGCTGAGACCTTGCAGCATCTGGCAAAACGGGCTGGCGTCACCCTGGAACAGTCCAAACCCAAACAACAGGCGCAGCAGCTTGTGGAGGACCGGCTGGCGGAACTGTTGGACGCCGCCGCGGACTATTTTCACCAACTTTTGCTGCACGCGCCCCAGGCAGAACACGCCCGCCGTTACGTGGCGCAGCGGGCGCTGCGTCCAGAGACAATAGCCGACTTTAAGCTGGGGTATGCCCTGGAAAGTTGGGACGCCTGCCGCACCCATTTTATGGGGCAGGGGTATGATCTGGACGATTTGCTGGACGCGGGGCTGTTGAGCAAACATGAGGAGCGCGGTACAACCTACGATCGCTTCCGTAATCGCTTGATGATTCCCATTCGCGACGGGAATGGGCGTACCGTTGGCTTTGGCGCGCGTACGTTTGACCCTGACGGCGTGCCCAAATACCTGAACTCGCCGCAGACGACGTTGTTCGACAAAAGCCGCCTGCTGTACGGTCTGGATATGGCGAAGCGGCACATCCGCGAGGCGCGGCAGGCGGTGATTGTCGAAGGGTATATGGACGTGATCCAGGCGCACCAGATGGGCTTTAAGAATGTGGTGGCGCAGATGGGCACGGCGTTGACCGAAGAGCAGTTGACGCTGCTGAAGCGGTATACGAAGCGATTTGTGATTGCTTTGGATGCGGATAATGCCGGCATGAAAGCCACCCTGCGCAGTTTAGAAGTCGCCCGCCACACCCTGGATCGCGCCGCCGACACCCGTTTCGATCCGCACGGTCTGGTGCGTCATGAGGGCCGGCTGCAAGCCGATATTCGCATAGCCACCCTGCCGGCAGGCGACGATCCCGACAAACTCATTCGCGCCAACCCAGCCCAATGGCCGCAACTCATTGCCCAGGCTCAAGCCATTGTCGCCTACGTTATCGGCGTCTACACCACTGATCTGGACCTCAACGACGCCAAAGCCAAAGCCGAAGTCGTGCAAAAAGTGCTGCCGCTGATCGCCGATGTGGCCGATCCCGTCGAACGCGAACATTATCGCCAGCTTCTGGCGCGCGCTCTGCGCATTGATGAGCGCGCCCTGCACAAAGTCACCCTGCCCCGCCCCAGGCAGCCCACCCCACAACCTGCCTCGCCCACGACCGCCCCGTCTGCAACTGCCGCCCGCGCCGCTTTGCCTGTGGGACAGACCTTTGCCACCGAAAAGCGGGAAGCAAATTACCTGCGCCAGGTGTTGACCCAGCCCCATATCTTGATCGAAGTGGACGCTCTGCTACAGCAGCAAGAACAATCGCCCGTCATGGAAGCGGATTTTTCTGTCATGGAGGATCGGCTGCTGTTTCGCGCGCTGCGCCGGTTGATCTATCCGGGTCATTTTACAGCGGTGGAGGACCTGGCGGAACAGCTAGATGATTTGCTGCAAGAACGCCTGACCTATTTGACAGACCCGGAGAGTAACGCCCGCCTGTCGCGTTCTATGCTGCCTGCGCCCGATACAGCCAGTTCTCTGGCCCTATCTATGCTCAACTGTCGCCTGGAGAAAATTCGCCAGCAGCTAAGCGCGGTGAAGCTGTTGTTGGAGCAAAGCGATAAGCAGCGAAACCCCGAATTGTTAGCTGATTACGACAAGCGTTTGGGGCAGGACATACTTCGCATTGACCGCGCCAGAGCGTCCATGTTAGCCGTTAATCGCCGCCGCGCTGCCGGCAATGGCTCATAAACAGTTGCGGGCATTCAGCAGCAGTTAGTTATACAATAGAGGATAGATACGTCCATTGCATAGCAACCCGACACAGGATGTAGGGAATGACAGACCTGATTGATGACGAGTGGGATGTAATCGAAGAAGAGGGCGTGGAAAGCGAGGAGACGCCCATAAACGTCGAGGCTTTGGTCAAAGAGGCGCGTCGCTCGGGCCAGATTGACGAATCGGACGTGCAGGCCATCCTGGCTTCCACCGACGAAGAACAGGCTGATCTCCTCTATGAGCGCTTGCAGAAACTCGGCATTCGCATTGTCTCCGACAACGGTCAAACTGTCGAAGATATGGCCGAGTCTTCTCTCCTGTTAGGTCTCGATACCGACGAATCCTTTGGCAACGACATTTACTACCTGGATAGCGTCGAAGACGATCCCGTTCATACCTATCTGAAAGAAATTGGACAGGTTCCCCTCTTAACCGCGGAACAGGAAATCTGGCTGGCTACGCAGTTAGCCGCCTATGCGGCGTTGAAAAAGTTAACCACCGGGGCCATGAAATCCCATACCGATGAAGCCTTCCGTCACCAGGCTATGCTCACTAATTACCAGATTTTATGGGATAGCTGGCAGGCGGCGCGGAATGCGTCTACGGCTATTGACGTCGAGCTGCCAGACCTGGCGCTGTTGATCGAAGAATCGCGCCAGCTTCGGCATAGCTGGCATTCAGATCGTGTTTCCTATCTGCGTCATTACTTAAACGAAGGGGAATGGGGACAGGCCGAAGAGTGGTTGGGCCTGGCGCACAGTGTGTTCACGCTGTTTACTACCCTTTATTTGCTGCCCTCCAAATTTCAAGATGAACTGCTCGTTTACTACCAGCAGCATCATGATTTGCCCACCCCAGAAGAGTTTCAGTCTACGGGGAACCTGGATGACGCCGCCCTTGCCTACAACGAATTTATGATTTATCACCTGGCGGAAGAAGCCAAGACGAGCCTGGCGCGCGCTAACTTGCGTTTGGTGGTCAGCGTGGCCAAGAAGTACATGGGGCGGGGTATTCAATTCCTGGACCTGGTACAAGAAGGCAACGTCGGCTTGCTGCGGGCGGTGGAGAAGTTTGACCATACCAAAGGCTTCAAGTTTAGCACCTATGCCACCTGGTGGATTCGCCAGGCTGTCAGCCGGGCCATTGCCGACCAGGCGCGCACCATCCGCATTCCCGTACACATGGTGGAAACCATTAACAAGATTGTGCGCACACAGCGGGCTATGGTGCAAAAACTCAGCCGCGACCCCTCTTACGAGGAATTGGTGCTGGAGTTGGATTACCTGTCGCCAGCGGAAACGGACACAATTCGCCGCGCGTTGCAAGAAGGGCGTGACAGTGACATTGATCCCCTGCTTTATCGCAAGTGGCGACAGTCCGCTAACAAGGTGCGTAACATTGTGCACCTCTCTCAAGACCCAATGTCCCTGGAACTTCCTGTAGGTACGGAGGAGTCCACGCAGTTGGGAGATTTCATCGAGGATGAATCAGTTGTGGAACCTGTGGATGCCGCTTCGCAGGAACTGCTGCGGGAACAGGTGCGCAAAGTATTGGTAAACCTGACCGAGCGGGAGCGGGAAGTGTTAGAGATGCGTTTTGGTCTGGCGGATGGCAAAGACCACACATTGGAGGAAGTGGGCAAGAAGTTTGGCGTCACCAGGGAGCGCATCCGCCAGATTGAAGCCAAGGCGCTGCGGAAACTGCGTCACCCCAGCCGCAGCCGCGCCCTGCGCGATTACTTGAACTGACGTCGCCGCCTCTCTTGCGCTCACTGTCGTCGCCTATGCGGCGGCATTGTTTTTGCCCGTCATTTCGTTTGTGATAAAATGAACATGTTAACCCTTTAACTCTGCGAGCGTTTAATGGACCAGTTTCTCATTCCGTACATCCCGATTGCCGTCCTGCTAGGTATCTCTCTCTTTTTTGCGGTGCTGCTGCCTGTGCTTTCGCTCAGTTTGGGGCCGCGCCGTCCCAGCATGCGCAAGGATATGCCCTACGAATCGGGTATGACGCCCATTGGCGAAGCGCAGCGTCGTTTCCCTGTTCGTTTTTATCGCATTGCCGTTCTTTTTATTCTGTTTGACGTAGACATCATTTTGCTTGTGCCTTACACCCTGGTTTTGCGTGAGTTGGGTCTCTTTGGCTTGAATGCGGTACTCATTTTCGTCCTCATCTTCGTTTTGGGTGACATTTGGGTTTGGAAAAAAGGACTCCTGGAATGGGAATAGAACAAAAACTGGGTTCGATGGGTGTCGTCACCTACCGGTTAGAAGATCTGGTCAACTGGGGGCGCACCAATGCTATATGGCCTATGTTATTTGGCCTGGCTTGCTGCGCTATTGAAATGATGTCCACGCAGGCGTCCCACTACGACGCCTCTCGTTTTGGCATGGAATTGATGCGTCCTTCCCCGCGCCAATCCGACTTGATGATTGTGGCAGGGCGGGTGTCGCGTAAGATGGGCCCGGTGCTGCGCCGTCTTTACGATCAAATGCCTGACCCCAAGTGGGTGATTGCCATGGGTGATTGTGCTTCCTGCGGCGGCATTTTCAATAACTACGCCATTGTTCAGGGGGTAGACGAAATCGTGCCTGTGGATGTGTATGTGGCTGGCTGCCCGCCGCGCCCAGAGGCGTTAATTGACGGCATTATGACGCTGCAAGAGAAAATTCGCGGCGAGAAGTTGACTACCTGGGCGGAAAAATAGCATGAATGACGTGGTGGCTAAGAAATTGCAGGCGGCCTTCCCGACGGCAGTGGCGGAAGTGGTTGATTTTCGCGGGGAGCGGACTTTTGTCATTGACGCTGCCGACCTCATCCCCATAAGCCAGTTTCTGCGTGACGACCCCGACCTGCGCTACAACTTTATTTCCGACATTTGCGCGGATGATATGCTGC
This sequence comes from uncultured Ardenticatenaceae bacterium, assembly GCA_964421605.1. Classification (GTDB taxonomy): domain Bacteria; phylum Chloroflexota; class Anaerolineae; order Promineifilales; family Promineifilaceae; genus JAGVTM01. The sequence continues at coordinate 8,233 of CAYQYJ010000015.1, forward strand.
CGGCATATCCCCGTTTTGCCGTGAACTATCATCTACGTTCCATTCCCCACAAACACGTTATTCGGCTGCGCGTGCCCGTGGAAGACCCGGAACAAGGGCCGCCGACGTTGGCCTCTTTGTGGCCTGTGGCGACCTGGCTGGAGATGGAAGTGTGGGATCTGATGGGTATTCGTTTTGCCGGCAACGACAGCCTGCGCCGTCTTTTTTTGCCGGCAGACTGGGTGGGGCATCCCCTGCGCAAAGATTATCCATTGGGTTATGAAGAAGTCCAGTTCTCATTCAACTGGGAAGCTATTGACGCCAAAAAACCGTACGCCAGAGACTAAAATCTGTCGCCTGGCCTGATGGATTGAAGCTGGCGCCCTTGCTTGTGCCAAACCCTGATAATCAGAAATGTGACTGATGAACAGCAGACGACGCTGCTGTTTGTTTTTTTGCTCAAGAGGCAAACATGACCATACCCGTTACTGTTCAAGGCGATACCGTTCAAGAGCTGACGGTTGAGGAACTGCGCGCCAGAGTTGGCTCTGGCATGACCATTGAATCCGAAGAAAATATGCTGTTGAGCATGGGGCCGCAGCATCCCAGCACGCATGGCGTGCTGCGCCTGCTGCTGGAGTTGGACGGCGAAACGGTAGTTAATATGGCGAACGACATTGGCTTCCTGCACACGGGTGTGGAGAAGAACATGGAAGCCAAGACGTATACCAAAGCATTGGTCATGACGGACCGCCTGGATTATCTGGCGCCTATGTCCAATAACATGGGTTACGTGCTGGCTGTGGAGAAGCTGTTGGGCGTGGAAGCGCCGCCGCGGGCGCAGGTCATTCGCGTCATTTTGTTGGAAATGGCCCGCATTGGCAGTCACCTGGTGTGGTTGGGCACTCATGCGCTGGACCTGGCGGCTATGTCCGTTTTTCTCTACTGCTTCCGCGAACGAGAGTACATTCTGGACGTGTTCGAGATGGTGGCTGGGCAGCGCATGATGGTTAGCTACTTCCGTCCGGGTGGGTTATGGCGGGATGTGCCGGAGGATTTTGTGCCGGCAATCCGCCAGTTCCTCGACTTCTTCCCCGCCAAAATTGCCGACTACGAAGCCCTGCTGAAGAACAACCCCATCTGGCTGCAGCGCACCAAGGGCATTGGCGCTATTTCTGGCGAAGACGCCATTTCCTGGGGCTTGACCGGGGCCAGTCTGCGCGGTTCGGGCGTAGATTGGGACATTCGCAAATCCCACCCGTACACGGGCTACGAAACCTATGACTTTGAAGTGCCCCTGGAAACCGACGGCGACGTTTACGCCCGCTATCGCTGCCGCATACGCGAGATGTGGCAAAGCCTGCGTATCGTTGAGCAAGCCCTGGCCCGGCTGAAGCCGGGGCCCATCAACATTGATGACCGCAAAATTGTGCCCCCGCCGCGCGCCGAGTTGAGTCGCAGCATGGAAGCCGTTATCCACCATTTCAAACTGTGGACAGAAGGTTTCAGCGCCCCCACAGGCTACGTCTACCAGAGCATTGAATCACCGCGCGGCGAATTTAGCTGCTATCTACGCGGCAACGGTACGCCCAAACCCGCCCGCGTTCACTTCCGCACCCCCTCCTACGTCAACCTGGCTTCCCTGCCCGTGTTAGCCAAAGGCACCTTCATTGCCGACCTGGTAGCCATCATTGGCTCCATTGACATTGTCTTGGGGGAAATTGATAGATAACCCGGAGTATTCCTTCCAGGAGAAGGCTGTGATTGCAGAAAAGTATGGTGATCAAATTCAAGCGATTCTGGCGCGCTATCCAGACAAAAAATCAGCCGTGCTGCCCTTGATGCACCTGGCGCAGGCGGAGTATGGCTACATGAGCCGCGCAGCCATGGCTGATGTGGCGGCTGTGCTGGACCTGGACCCTACGCACGTGCTGTCTCTGGCGGGTTTTTACACGCTCTTCTATGAAGAACCCGTGGGCAAGTACGTGCTGGAAATCTGCAACGACCTGGCCTGCGCCCTATGCGGCGCGGACGAGTTCGTGGAGATGGCGACCCGTAAATTGGGCATACCTGTGGAGGGCACAACGCCAGACGGTTTGTTTACCTTGAAAACAGTCATGTGCCTGGCGGCGTGCGACAAAGCGCCCATGCTGCAATGCAATTTGCATTACCATGAAAAGCTGGATGAGGCGAAGTTCGACGCCTTGATCGCCCAATTGCGGGCGGAAGCGGCGGCAGGAGAGTAGCATGGCTCACATTTTGTTGCGTCACCGCGATGTGCCTAACATTCACCAGTTGCCCGTGTACGAAGCAAACGGCGGTTACGCCGCCTGGAAGCAGGCGCTTGGCTCGCTGACGCCTGATCAGGTGCGGGAAGAGGTGCGTAAGGCGAATATAAAGGGCAGAGGGGGGGCGGGGTTTCCTGCCGGCATTAAATGGGGCTTCATTCCCAAAACCGACGCGCCCAAATACGTGGTCATCAACGCCGACGAATCGGAAACGGGCACCTTCAAAGACCGCGAACTGATCGAAGCCAACCCGCACCAGGTCATCGAAGGCGCGCTGCTCTGCGCCTATGCCATCAAAGCCCAGACTATTTACATCTACTTCCGCGGCGAATTTTTACGCACCGCCGCTCCCTTTGAACAGGCGCTGCAAGACGCTTACGCCGCCGGCTACATTGGGCAAAACGTCCTGGATTCTGGTTACAGCGTAGACTTCTACACCCACTATGGCGCAGGCGCATACATTTGCGGCGAGGAAACGGCGCTGCTGAACTCCCTCATGGGCAATCTGGGGCAACCCTGGTCCAAGCCGCCGTTTCCGGCTGTACAGGGTTTGTACGCCAGCCCCACTGTGGTCAATAATGTGGAAACTTTGGCTAATGTGCCTCCCGTTATTGTCAACGGCGCAGACTGGTACTTAAAGATGGGCACCCCTAACAGCCCTGGTCCCAAAATCGTTTGCCTCAGCGGGCGGGTGAACAAGCCAGGCAATTATGAAGTGGAAATGGGCAAGACCACCTATCGTGAACTCATTTATGAGATGGGGGGAGGCATTCCTGACGACAAGAAAGTCAAAGCCATCTTCCCTTCAGGCGGCTCTGGCGCGATTGTCACGGCGGCGGCGCTGGAAGCGCCTATCTCTTTTGAAGGGTTGGAGCCGCATGGCTCCATGATGGGTTCTGCCTCCGTCATTGTCTGCGACGAAACGGTGGATATGGTGTGGGCAGCCATGAAGGCGGTCCATTTCTTCAAGCATGAGTCTTGCGGTAAGTGTACGCCCTGCCGCGAAGGCACGTTCTGGCTGGACAAGGTGCTGCACCGCGTTTACTACGGGCATGGTCGCCCTGAAGACATTACCTTGCTGAAAAGCGTGGCCGGGCAGATTCAGGGCAAATGCCTGTGCGCCCTGGGCGAATTTGCCATTAACCCGGTGCTCTCCGCTATCCGGCTGTTTCCACAGGAGTTTGAGGCCAAAGTGAAACTCCAGGCTAATGGACATGCCGGCAAACAGCCCACCCCGCGGCCAAAACAAACCGCGCCAGCCCACTGAGGTGTAGATGAGCGATCAAGTAACCCTGACCATTGATGGCATCGAACTAACTGTGCCCAGAGGCACGCTCGTCGTAGATGCAGCCAAAAAAGTGGGCGTGGACATCCCCGTCTTTTGCTACCACCCCAAAATGACCCCTGTGGGCATGTGCCGCATGTGCCTGGTGGAAGTTGGCTTGCCTATGCGCGACCGCGCCACGGGCGAACTGCTGCACGAAGCCGATGGCTCGCCCAAACTCAATTGGGGCAAGGCGCTGCAGACGGGCTGCACTGTCGAAGTCTCGCCAGGCATGGTAGTGCGCACCACCAGCAAAGTCGTGGACGCTGCTCGTGAAGATGTGATTGAATTCATCCTCACCAGCCACCCGCTGGACTGCCCCATTTGCGATAAAGGGGGCGAATGCCCCTTGCAGAATTTAACGATGGCTCATGGTCGCGGCGAAAGCCGTTTCGATTTCAGCGACAAAATCAAACTGGACAAGCACGTGCCCCTGGGCGACCTGATTTACCTGGATCGGGAGCGGTGTATTCAATGCGCCCGCTGTATTCGCTTCCAGGACGAAATCGTAGATGACCCGGTGATCAATTTTCACAATCGCGGTCGCAGTCTGGAGATTGTCACCCTATCCGATCCAGGTTTCGACAGTCATTGGAGCGGCAACACCACCGACATCTGCCCGGTGGGGGCGTTGACCACATCGGACTTTCGCTTTGGGGCGCGTCCCTGGGAGTTGACGCCTGTCGCCAGCATTTGCCCGCACTGCCCGGTAGGCTGCAACACCACCATGAGCACGCGGCGGGAAGCGGCTGCGGGCGGGCGTCCGGTGATCAAGCGCATTATGCCGCGCCAGAATGAGCAGGTGAACGAAATCTGGATTTGCGACAAAGGGCGCTTTGTGCATCAATTTGCTGACGATGCCGGGCGGTTGACAACGCCTTTGGTGCGGCGGGATGGCAAGTTGTCGCCAGCCTCCTGGGCAGAGGCGTTGGATCTGGTTGCCGGCAGGCTGCAACAGCTAAAAGGGGCAGCGGCAGGTCTGGCGAATGACCGCTTGAGCAACGAAGATTTATTTGCTTTCCAACACCTGTTCCGCCAGGGATTGGGCAGCCCTAACGTTGACCTGGCGGACAAACGGCTGGGCGGCGGCGATGTGGTGGCTCAGGTGGGCTTGAGCAGCGGCAGCAACCTGTTAGAACTGGGTAAAGGGGATGCGATTCTGGTTTTGGCTTCCGATTTGCACCAGGAAGCGCCTGTCTGGTGGCTGCGCGTGAAACAGGCGGCGCAGCGGGGCGCGGCCCTGATCGTGCTCAATGCGCGGGCCACGCGCCTGGATCGGTGGGCCAGCCACGTCATTCATTATGGCCCAGGCGAGGCGTTGGACACACTGCGCCAGTTGGTCAACGCGGCCAAAGTGACGGACGCCCCGGCGGCCGAGACGCTGCCGCTGGCGGCGCAGCGCCTGGCTGTGGCGCGTAATCTGGTGATTTTTTACGGCAGCGAAGGGTTGTCCTATGCCGAAACGGAAGCAACAGCGGCCCTGTTGGGCAATTTGCTGCTGTTGAAGGATGCGGATGGAGCCAGCCGCGCGGGCAAGAAGAATAACGGTCTTATCCCCGTATGGCCCCGCAGCAACACGCAAGGAGCGTGGGATATGGGCGTGCGCCCGGACGCCGGGCCTGGTTATCAGGCGACTCAGCCGGGAATGGATGCGGCAGCCATTTATGCCGGCGTGGCTGCGGGGCAGATTAAGGCTCTTTATTTGCTGGGCGCGGACCCTGTCGGCGACGGCTGGCTGCCCGACCGGGGCAAGCTGGAATTTTTGGTGGTGCAGGAGTTGTTCCTGACGGAAACGGCGCAACTGGCGGATGTGGTTTTGCCGGCGCAAAGTTGGGCGGAACGAGAAGGGACCTACACCAACGGCGAGCGGCGGGTGCAGCGTTTTTACGCAGCTATCCCGCCCATTGGCGAAGCCCGCCCGGACTGGCAAATTGTGATGCAGGTGGGCGAGCGGCTGGGAATGGGGCAGCCCAAGATTGCCGCCAGCCTGGTGTTCAAACAGTTGGCGGCGGCGGTGCGGCAGTATGCCGGCATGGATTACCGCACCCTGGCGCACGTAGAGCCGCAATGGCCCGCTGTCGGTCGCGACGATATGTACTACGGTGGCACGGCTTACGATAACCAGTCGGGCCTGGGGCAGCAGTGGGCGGCTGGCGCAGAGCGGGGCGAAGTCGCGCTCTTTGCCGTGCCTGACCTGCCTGCCGCCGCGACTGGCTTACAGGTCATTCAGGCGCGCGCCTTGTATCAGCCAGGTACGCTTATTGCTAAATCGGCCATGTTGCAAACGCGGCTGGCGCAGCCGGAACTGTGGCTGAATGGGGTTGATGCGGGCGCGCTGGCGGTGCAGGATGGTGAACGGATCGCCTTGCGCGTGAATGGACAGGTGATAATCGCGCCCGCTAACGTCAATGAGGATGTTTCTGCCGGCATTGCCGTCGTGCGTGGTCTGAAATATCATGCCGGCAGCATTGCTATTGAGAAGATAAAGGAAGTCGCATGACACCTGGTCAAGTCGCCCTGCGCGCCCTCATCGTGGGCTTTATCATGAGCTTTGTGGTCATCACAGGCTTTGCTTATACCACCCTGCTGGAGCGTAAACTGCTGGCGCGGTTGCAAGGGCGAGTTGGCCCCAACCGCGCTGGCTACATTCCCGTGCCCTGGAAAGGGGGCGAACGCCGCTTCCTCAGCGGTTTTATGCAGCCTGCCGCCGACGCGGTTAAGTTGTTCTTCAAAGAAGATTACACGCCGGCCAGGGTGGACAAGATCATTTACATGTTAGCGCCAATGCTAACGGTTATGCCCGCTATCCTGATTCTGGCAGTCATCCCCTGGGCCGGCGAAATCAACCTTTTTGGGGCGCAGTTCTCCCCCTATTTTGCCATTGCGCCAGGGGTTGAGGTGGGTATCCTGTTCATTCTGGCTATCACCTCAATTGGCGTTTACGGCGTGGCGCTGGCAGGATGGGCTTCTAACAACAAATACGCCATTTTGGGCGGTATTCGCGCCTCGGCGCAGATGATTAGCTACGAGTTAGCCCTGGGGCTGTCCGTGCTGCCGCCCATCATTCTGGCGGGTTCCATGGACCTGGGCGTCATTGTGGAAGCGCAAAGAGGGGGATGGTATATTTTCTTGCAGCCTATCGCCGCCGTGATCTTCTGCATTGGGGCGCTGGCAGAACTGCAGCGCGCCCCCTTTGACCTGCTGGAAGCCGAACAAGAGTTGTCGGCCGGCTACAACGTGGAATATAGCGGCATGAGGTTCGGCATGTTCTTCATGGCTGAATACATGAAGATGATTTCGCTCAGCGCCATTGCCGCCGTGCTGTTTTTTGGCGGTTATCGCGGCCCGTTTGTGGATCAGGTTCCCGCGCTGGGCTTTCTCTACCTTACCCTGAAGATTGTCCTGGGTTTGTGCATTATGGTTTGGATTCGCGCCTCGCTGCCGCGGCTGCGCTACGATCAGTTGATGTCCTTTGGCTGGAAAGCACTGCTGCCCATATCCGTCCTAAACCTGGTCATTACCGTTGTCTTTGTCGTCCTGTCCAGTTCAGGCGCGCTTAACCCACTGTTTGAGATGTTGGGTTCCTTGCTACCGTAACGATGTGTTTGCCCGCAGTTACCAGAGTACAAAAGTCTTGGGGACTTTTGTACTCTCAGCTAAGAAGTTCAACTTTTTGAAAGAAGTTGAACTTCTTCATGACGTGAGCGATAGAAGAAGGAAATGATATGTTTGGAGAAATCCTGAAAGGCTTAGGAACCACGCTAAAACATCTGGTTAAACCGCCTGTGACCATTCAGTACCCGGAGATCAAACGGCCCGTTCGCACTCGCTTCAAGGGACGGCACGAACTCAAGCGGTATGACAACGGCCTGGAAAAATGTATTGGCTGCTCCCTATGCGCCGCTGCCTGCCCCGCCGACGCCATTTTTGTGGAAGCCGCCGAGAACAGCGACGACGAGCGGTATTCGCCAGGTGAACGATACGCCCGCGTCTACGAAATTAACATGCTGCGCTGCATCTTTTGCGGCTTTTGCGAAGACGCCTGTCCCACAGAGGCGATTGTGTTAGAGGACAACTACGAATTGAGCTTCTACGACCGCGCCAGCGCCATTTACACCAAAGAAATGCTGCTGGTTCCCGTGCCCACTGGCGGGCACGACACGCCGCAGCAGGTGGAACCGGGCCAGTTCACGCGGGCTATTCCCGACATGGAAAATCCAAAGTAGCCAGTTTGGCCCAGACGCGAGACGATTGATATGGGAAATCCAATTGTATTTATTGTTTTGGCGGTGACCGCGCTGGGAGCGGCAGCGGGCATGTTGATCAGCCGCAACGCTATCTACAGCGCCCTGTACCTCATTCTGGATTTGACCGCGATAGCCATTCTCTTTTTGTTGTTGAATGCTCCCTTCCTGGCTATGGTGCAGATTACGGTTTACGCCGGGGCCATTATGGTTTTGTTTCTGTTTGTGATCATGCTCCTGGGGGCGGACCGTACTGGCGAACCGTGGAGTTGGCGTCACAACCTGCCCCCGCTGGCGCTGGGATTGGCGCTGCTGATTGTTTTTGCTGTCGTTTTGACGGGTGTGGGCAGCGGGAGCACTGTTTCCTCCCCGATTGACGCCAGCCCGCACGCCGTAGGCATCGCCTTGTTTCAAAATTTTGTACTGCCGTTTGAGGTTACTTCCGTCCTGTTATTGGTAGCCATGATTGGCGTGGCGGTGCTGCAAGCTAAAAAACGAAGCTAATACCCGACTCCGTCAGGCTGACGTGCCAGTTTCTGAACAGTAACAAATGATTGCTGCTTACGTTGGCGTTTCCTGTGAGTGGGCGCGCCGCCAACTTTCCAGGTTGCCTGGACAGGCTGGAATCCTGTCCACCATGTTTGAGGAGAAAATCGGTGACAGAAGTCTCTCTGAACTGGTATATCGCCCTGAGCGCTGTCCTGTTTGCCCTGGGCGCTCTGGGCGTGCTGCTGCGCCGCAATGCCATCATCATTTTCATGTCCATTGAGTTGATGCTCAACGCCGCCAATCTGGCTTTTGTGGCTTTTGCCCGCCAGTTGGGCGACTTGAATGGACAGATTGTGGTCTTCTTTGTGATGACGGTGGCAGCCGCCGAAGTGGCTGTTGGCCTGGCTCTGATTGTCAGCATTTTCCGCTCCAAGAAGAGCATCAACATTGACGAAATTAACCTGTTAAAAGGGTAACTCTGACGCCAGAAGTCGGGTTTTTTCCAAAAAACCCGACTTCTTTTTGAGACAGCAGCGCGAGGCGCGTATGAATGCTTTTGGACTGGCTCCCCTTATT
>CAYQYJ010000015.1:17232-22023 GCA_964421605.1 uncultured Ardenticatenaceae bacterium
TTTGAGACAGCAGCGCGAGGCGCGTATGAATGCTTTTGGACTGGCTCCCCTTATTTTAATACTGCCATTTTTGGGGTTCTTGTTTAACGGATTGGTCGGGCGGCGTTTTGTGGATGCCAACCGGGCGGTGGGCGAGAAATGGACAGGCTGGCTTGCCAGCGGCATGGCTTTGAGCGCCCTGGCTGTTTCCACAGCCTTGTTGTTTAGCTTGAGCAGCCACGATTATCACGCCGTGGTTGTGCCCTTGTTTGATTGGATGGTCATTCCCGCGGCTAATTTCCGCATTCCCTGGGCTATCCAGGTGGATACGTTGTCGGTGACCATGATGCTGGTGGTGACAGGCGTCGGCTCGTTGATTCACATTTACGCTATCGGCTATATGCACGGGGACAAGGATTACTCGCGCTTCTTTGCCTATTTCAACCTGTTCATTTTCTTCATGCTCATTTTGGTGTCGGGGAATAACTACCTGATGCTGTTTGTGGGCTGGGAAGGCGTGGGGCTTTGTTCCTTCCTGTTGATTGGCTTCTGGTTTGATTCTGTGGCTAACTCGAACGCGGCGCGCAAGGCGTTTGTGGCCAACCGCGTGGGCGACTTTGCCATGGTGGTCGCCATGATCCTGACCTTCTGGGCCTTTGGCTCGCTGGAGTTTGACACGGTATTCAGCAGCGCGGCGGAGTTGTTTGAGTCGGGCCACCTGGTAGAGTTTGGTTCTTTTAGCGCTTCGTTGGGCAGCGTGGTGACGGCTATAACGGCGCTGTTTTTGATGGGGGCTGCCGGCAAATCGGCCCAAATCCCCCTCTACATCTGGCTGCCGGACGCCATGGCGGGCCCCACGCCCGTTTCCGCCCTGATTCACGCCGCCACCATGGTCACTTCGGGCATTTACCTGATCGCCCGCAGCAACGTGCTGTTTGAAATTGCCCGCGCCGGCGAGACTAAAATCCTGGGCATCGTTTCCTCCCCCGACCTGGTGACTTATGTGGGCGCGGCTACGGCGCTGGTGGCGGGACTGATTGCGTTTACGCAGTTTGACATTAAGAAAGTCCTGGCTTACTCCACGGTCAGCCAGCTTGGTTTTATGGTGGCGGCGGTGGGCATGGGGGCATATGTTGCCGGCATGTTCCACCTGATCACCCACGCCTTTTTCAAAGCCCTGCTCTTTCTCAGTTCCGGCTCCGTCATTCACGGCATGGAGCATGGGCACCACCATATGATGGCGCACGACACAGGCGCGCATGATCATCATGACCATTTCGATCCGCAGGACATGCGCATGATGGGCGGTTTGCGCCAGCGCATGGGCATCACCTTTATCGTTTTCACTATTGGCGCGCTGGCCCTGGCGGGCATTGCCCCCCTGGCGGGTTTCTGGTCCAAAGATGAAATCCTGGCTTTTGCTTCCGAGACCAACCGACCTGTTTACATCTTGCTGACCCTGGCAGCCATTTGCACCGCTTTTTACATGGGGCGACAGATTAAGATGGTTTTCTTTGGCAGCCCGCGCCATGAAGCCGCCGCCCACGCCGAAGAAAGCCCGCCTATCATGTGGGCGCCGCTGGCAGTGTTGGCGGCGCTTTCCTTGTTGGGCGGCATGTTCATCAATTTGCCTTTCTTTAGCAAGGCAGCGTATGAAGCAGCGCATGGGCCCACAGGGGCATTTTTGCGCCTGGAAGGGTGGCTGGAGCATTCGCTTGCTTCCTTCCACCTGACAGAAGAAGGGCTGCTGCACCTGCCACACATTGAGCCGTATTTGCATCTGGACGTGGCGGGTCTGTCGTTGGTGTTGGCGCTGCTGGCCCTGGGGGTGGCCTTCTTTGTGGTTTATGGCAAGCGACCGCAAACGGCGGAGGAGCGCGACCCACTGCAAAGCATCCCGTTTGTCTGGGCGTTTTTTGCGGCGCTGCCTTTGAATACAGTGGTGATGAAGGGGATAGTGCCGGCATTTAACAAAATCGCCGACTGGTGCGGCAACGCCATTGATGGGGATTTCTGGCACGATTTTGTGCACAACAACCTGATTCGAGACGCCTTCCTGGGCTGGTCTCGCTTTATAGACTTTATAGACAAAAAAGGGCTGGACGGTCTGCTCGTCCTGGGCAGCGCCCGCCTCACCCGCTGGCTGTCTGGCTTCATCCGCCGTAGCCAGACCGGCTACGTGCGCAGTTACGCCCTTTCCATTTTCCTCGGCGTCGTCTTGCTTCTGGCTTATTTTGTCTTTATGGGTTAATGTCCCGATCGCTTGTTTTGGAGACAGCATGAACCTGATTCTAACATTCGTCACGTTCTTTCCCTTGTTGGGGGTGGCGGCCATCCTGCTGCTTAAATCGTTCAATCAAGAAACGGATGACCGCATCCGCCAGGTGGCTCTGACCGCTTCCATTTCCACCTTTGTTATCTCCCTCATTGTGCTGTTCCTGTTCAATCCCAATGTGGGAACCCTACAATTGGTGGATCGCGTCCCCTGGATTCCCGCCTGGGGCATTGAATACCATCTGGGGATAGATGGCCTCAGTATCTTGATGCTGCTGCTGACTACCGTCATCACCCCGCTGGCTATCTACGCCTCTTTCGACGCTATCCAGCACCAGGTCAAGCAGTATTACATCTTCATGCTGCTGTTGGAAGTAGGCATGACGGGCGTCTTCCTGGCGCAGGACCTGTTCCTGTTCTACATTTTCTGGGAATTCACCCTGATCCCCATGTACTTCTTGATCGGCATCTGGGGTGGGCAGCAGCGCGTTTACGCCTCCATCAAGTTCTTCCTGTACACCATGGCTGGCTCTCTGTTCATGCTGCTGGCGATTTTGTACATGGGCATCACCAACGACACCTTCTCTGTGCCCGACCTCATCGCCGGCAGGGCCGCCTTTGCCGGGGCGCAGAACCTGCTCTTTATTGGCTTTGCTCTGGCGTTTGCCGTTAAAGTCCCCCTCTTCCCGTTCCACTCCTGGCTGCCCGACGCGCACACGGAAGCGCCTACGGCGGGTTCGATTATTCTGGCCGGCATTTTACTAAAAATGGGTACGTATGGCTTCATTCGCTTTAACCTGCCCCTCTTCCCCGAAGCCTCCATCCAATACGCCCCATTCATTGCCGTGCTGGCTATCATTGGCATCATCTACGGGGCTATCGTCTCTTTTGCCCAAAAAGACGTAAAAAAGCTGGTTGCTTACTCCAGCGTCAGCCATCTCGGTTTTGTCATGCTGGGCATCTTCTCCCTGAACGCCGCTGGCTTGCAGGGCGCTATTTTGCAAGGCGTCAACCACGGCATCAGCAGCGGCGCTTTGTTTTTCCTGGTGGGCATCATCTACGAGCAGCGCCACACCCGCCAGATCGAAGAGTTTGGCGGTTTGTGGCGTATCATGCCCGTATACAGCGCCCTCTCGCTCATCGTCGTCCTCTCTAGCATGGGGCTGCCTGGTCTGAATGGTTTTGTGGGCGAGTTTACGATTTTGCTCGGCTCCATGGGCGCCACGCAGTCGTTGGGACCCAACGCCTGGATTTACACTGCCTTTGCTACCACAGGCGTGATCCTGGCTGCCGTCTATCTGTTGTGGATGTTCCAGCGCGTCTTTATGGGGCCGCTGGACAATCCCGCCAACAAGAAGCTGCGCGACGTCAACCGCCGTGAACTGGCTATCTTCCTGGTCTTTGTCCTCTTTATTGTCTGGATTGGCATTGCCCCCTCTGGCTACTTTAACCTGATGAACGACACCGTAGCCGCCCTGCTGCGCAGCGTGGGTACGCTGGTCGTAGGCGGTTAACCACTGCTGGTAAGAACAAAACGAAGCCCCTGGTGCTTATGCAGGCCAGGGGCTTTTTATATTCACAGTTGGACATGGGCGTTTTTCAATTTTGTTTGGGGTAGGGGCAGGTTTCAAACCTGCCCCTACACTGGTAGAACATGAGCGCGAACGAAACCGAAAAAGCATTGGCGCACGCTTTGTGGCGGCTGTATCATCGTCCAGAGCGCCCCCAACTATGGCGGGGCGGCGGCAATTTGCCCTGGAACGATCCCGCTTTCTCGCAGCGGATGCTGCGCGAACATCTGGACGAGTCGCATGGAGCGGCTTCCCGCGTCGCTGCCGAGCGCGCGCAGCAAATAGATTGGTTATGGCGGCGGCTGGCGTTGGAACCTGGACAGCGCGTGTTGGATATGACCTGCGGCCCAGGTCTGTATGCAGTGGAACTGGCGCGGCGCGGCTGCCAGGTGGTGGGCGTTGATTTTGGTCCGGCAGCCATTGCTTATGCCGTAGCCTGGGCGCAGTCAAACGGCGTGGCAGAGCGTTGCCGCTTTATGGAGCAGGATGTGACCGTCTGGCAGAGCGATGAGGAGCGCTACGACGCCGCCCTGTTTCTGTATGGGCAGTTGGCCGTTTTCCCCCGCGACCAGGCGCAGCGGCTACTGCAAACTATATCCCAGGCGCTGCGCCCTGGCGGGAAGCTGTGCGTGGAATTGTTGGATCAGGACAAAGTGGACAAACAGCGCGGCTCCTGGTGGTTTACAGATGATCAAGGGCTGTGGGGCAGCGCTCCATTTTTGCACCTGGGGGAGCGCTTTTGGGATGAAGCCAGCCGCGCCTCCCTGGAGCGGTTCCAGATACTACACCTGGAAACAGGCCAGCTTGACGAGATCATCCTATGCGACCAGACCTACGCCGTGACAGAAATGGAGCAAATGATGCAACAAGCAGGTTTTGCTACGGTCAACGTTTATCCTGCCTGGGATGGGCTGCCGCTGTATGACGCGGACGAATGGAACGTCTACGTGGCCCAAAAATAACCGCT
>CAYQYJ010000015.1:22123-23798 GCA_964421605.1 uncultured Ardenticatenaceae bacterium
CTGGTGTCGCCCAATGGGATTATGTTGACCACCAGCAGCGGACAGGAGTTTCGCACCAAGATCAGGCGCGTCAAACGAATGGGGGTGAATATGAGCGTAGCGGCGGAAATTAACGCCCTTAGCCGCCGTGTGGCGGCGGAAGCGCTGGATCGTCATCAGGTGCGGGTGGAACTGGAGCGGATTGACAAAATGGCGCTGCCGTACAATCGCTGGCTGGTAGTGGGCATGGTGGGGCTGGCTTGCGCCGCGCTCAGCCGGCTTTTCGGCGCGGACTGGGCAATCTTTGGCGTGACGTTTGTAGCGGCGGCGGCGGCAATGTGGGTGCGGCAGGAGTTAACGCGCCATTTCTTTAATCCATTTCTGGTGACGGCGGCGACGGCGTTTGTTGCCGGCATTCTCGCCAGCCTCCCCACGCTCTTTTCCTGGGGCGCGCAGCCGCAGTTAGCCCTGGCATCCAGCGTGCTGCTGCTTGTGCCTGGCGTACCCCTGATTACCGCCGCCCAGGACTTGCTGGAAGGCCACCTGATCACCGGGTTGGCCCGCGGCCTCTCCGGCAGCCTCATCTCCCTGGCGATTGCCCTGGGGCTGCTGTTGGCTATATGGTTGATGGGGGTGTGAGAAGAGAGAGGCAGAAGGGAGAAGGCAGAAGGGAAAAGGAAGAAGGCAGAAGGAAGAGGATGGTGGTCTGGGTGTTGGTGCAGGATGGGTTTTGGGCGGGGGTGGCAGCGGTGGGGTTTGCCATGTTGTTTAGCGTGCCGCGGCGGGATTTGCCGGGCGCGTTTTTGACGGGGGCTGCCGGGCACAGCGCGCGGGCGCTGCTGCAGCAGTGGGGCGTGCCTCTGGAAGGGGCAACGCTGGCCGGGGCGGTGGTGGTGGGGGTGTTGGGCAATGTGTTGGCGCAGCGGCTGCAGAAGCCTACCTTTGTGTTTACCGTGCCAGGGGTGATTCCCATGGTGCCTGGCGTGTTTGCTTTTCAAACGATGATGGGGATTCTGCGAGTGACGACGGCGGCGGCAGGGGAGGGGAGTGGGGTGTTGGTGGATGCCGGCATCAACGCCATCCACACCGCCCTCCTCCTGGGCGCCCTGGCCCTGGGCATCTCCATCCCCCGTCTTCTTTTTCGCCACCCCCGCCCTGTCGTTTAAGTTAAGACGCCAGGGACATTGTTAAGTGTAGACAGGAGGCGGATGCCGGCATACAATACATACAGGCATTTACAACATGATCCAGTAGGTAACTGGGAAACCAAGACGGTATAGCGCACAATCATGCCGCTCGTCAAAGTAATTGGTCCCTATGAATTCAGGTTTTACAGCCGGGGCGAAGTGAATGAACCGCCACACATTCATGTTCGTCGCGGGCGATTAGAAGCCAGTTTGGGTTCACGCCAGTGGTTCGACTGGCGCGTACTGGTCGTTATCAGCCACATGAACTTAATGACATCGCTCGTTTAGTAGAAGCAAATCAGCAGGAGTTTATTGAGGCGTGGTATGCATACAAAGATGGGCGTCTACTATCTTGCCCGTTGGCATGGTTTCCTCGTTTACTGCATGGAACGCCAGCGGAACGAAATCATTATGAACTCAACGGCGATGAGAATGTTATCCACTGGCCCCAACTGGATGAGGACTGACCCGATTATTCGAGGGCGGTAGCAGCGTAGAAGGTGAAAATT
>CAYQYJ010000015.1:23898-25461 GCA_964421605.1 uncultured Ardenticatenaceae bacterium
CTGGCGCGGTTTCAGCGGCTGCGGGGGCGGGATGTCTGGTTTTTGACGGGTACGGACGAGAACAGTTTGAAGAACGTGCAGGCTGCCGCGCAGGAGGGCATTTCAACGCAGGCATTGGTAGATCGGAACGCGGCGGCTTTTTATCAACTGCGCCAGGCATTGAACCTTTCATTTGACGACTTTATTCGCACCAGCGTGGATCCGCGCCATCTGGCAGGCGTAAGCCGCCTGTGGCGCGCCTGCGCCGCCCGCGGCGATATTTACAAACGCAGCTATGGCGGTCTGTATTGCGTTGGCTGCGAGACTTTCTACGCGGAGGATGAGTTGTGGCAGGGTCTTTGCCCTGAACACCTGACGCCGCCGGAATGGGTGGAAGAGGAAAATTACTTCTTTCGCCTCTCTCGTTACCAGGAGGCGCTGCTGGCGCTGATTGAATCAGGACAACTGCGCGTTGAGCCGTCCCGCCGCCAGAATGAAGTCCTCAGTTTTATCCGCCAGGGGCTGCAGGATTTCAGCATCTCTCGCAGCGTCAGCCGCGCCCGTGGTTGGGGCGTACCCGTGCCTGACGACCCAACGCAGGTGATGTACGTCTGGTTTGACGCCCTGGGCAATTACATCACGGCGCTGGATTACGCCACAGAGAGCGAGCAGTATCGCCGCCGCTGGCGAGATTGCCCAGATCGCACCCACGTTATTGGCAAGGGCATCATTCGTTTTCATGCTGTGTATTGGCCCGCCATGCTACTCAGCGCTGGCGTGCCCCTACCGACCACGATTTTTGTGCATGGCTATGTGAACGTTGAGGGGCAAAAGATCAGCAAAAGTCTGGGCAACGTGGTTGATCCCGTGGCGCTGGCGGAACAATATGGGGTAGACAGCGTGCGCTACTACTTGCTGCGCGAAATTCGGGCTACGGAAGACGGGGATTTCACGCTGGCGCGTTTCCAGCAGGCGCACAACAGCGATCTGGCGGATCACCTGGGCAATTTGCTTAACCGCGTGGTGCATATGGTGCAGCGGTACGAGGGCGGTCTTGTCCCCACGCCTGATCCTGCCGTGCAGACAGCAGTGGACGTTCGCCTGATAACTGTGGCGCAATCGCTGCCGGCAGAAGTTGTCGCCGCTATGGAACAGTTTCGCCCGCACGACGCTCTGGCAGCCATCTGGGGGCTGGCGGCGGCGGCTAACCGATACGTAGACGAGACGGAGCCGTGGGCGCTGGCGAAACGGCGTAAACAAGGGGATGGGGAAGCTGCCGGCATTCTCTCCGCTGTCCTCTACAATCTGGCGGAAACCCTGCGCCTGATAGCCTATCTCTGCCAGCCTTTCCTGCCAGACGCCGCTGCCGCTCTGGCCGCGCAGCTTAACGTCTCCCTGAGCGGGAATTGGGAACAGATGACCACCTGGGGCAGACTCAAAGCCGGCGCCCCCATTCATCCTGGCCCTGTTCTTTTTCCCAAGCTGAAAAAGTAGGGCGATTTCGAGAAATCGGGCTACGGTAGCGCTGTACTTAATCGTGGTGGGTGTCAGCCCCGCCGCAGGCGGGGCTGACACCCATTTTTA
>CAYQYJ010000016.1:0-9590 GCA_964421605.1 uncultured Ardenticatenaceae bacterium
AAGGTTGGGGGTATCGGGAAACGATTGATTGTGGGGTGTTTGCGGGATAGAGCGCCTTTTTCATTGACTACTGTTTGTCTCCCGTGCTATACTGCTACGCGGCTATGGGCAATTTCATTAGTCTGAACGAACCGGTGCTCATCTTAAACATCAACTACGAGCCTCTGCACGTCTGTAACATTAAGCGGGCAGTGAATTTGCTTGTTGCCGGCAAAGCAGAAACCGTATGTAATGGGCGGGGGTATATTCACACAAGCAGCGAACAATTTGAGATCCCGTCGGTGATTAAGCTGGCGTATATGGTCAAGCGACCACGACCGCACATTGCGTTGTCTAAGCGCGAGATTTTGCGGCGCGACGAGTACACCTGTCAGTATTGCGGCCGCAAAACTCATTTGCTGACGATTGATCACATTATACCCCGCCATGCGGGCGGCAGTCATAGTTGGTCTAACCTGGTGGCTGCCTGCGCGCCGTGTAATCGGCGTAAAGGGGGGAAAACGCCAGAGCAGGCAAATATGTTGCTGCGCCGTAAACCCTTTGAGCCAAACCCTTCAGCTTTCTACTTGTTTGGCAACCATCTGGATAAGCGCCAGGAATGGCGAGAGTATCTAGAAGGGTGGTGAGGGGAAATGGTTAATGGGTGAATGGTTAACGGAGGGGTAGGACTGTGGGTGTCAGCCCTACCTGCGGCGGGGCTGACACCCATTTTTATAGGCAATTTTTTTCGTACATTTTGTCGGGTCGAGGGGAGGAAATGGGCGGATTGGCAGTCCGCTCTACGAGGGGGGGCGGGCCAGGGAGATGATGCGGGGGAGACCGGCGATGATCAAGCGGTCCAGTTCATCCACCATTGCCTGATACCCTTCGCGGGGACCGCCGTAGGGGTCGGCGATGCTGTAGTGCAAACCTATCATTTCTGATAAAAGAAAGAGTTTGGCAGCGCTTTCAGGAAACTCCTGGCGCAGGGCTTCGACGTGCCCGGCGGACATACAGAGTATCAGGTCGGCTTCTTGCAGCAGGCGGCGGGTGACCATCTGGGCGCGTTTCTGGCTGATGTCCAGACCACGAGCTTGCAGGAGTTGTTGGCTGAAGAAAGATGGGGGAGAACCGACCAACGCCCAGGCGCCGGCGGAACTGACTGTCCAACTGTCGTCCAGGTCTGGGTGGGCAGCCAACTTCTGGCGGAGGAGCGCTTCGGCGACGGGTGAGCGGCAAATATTGGCGGTGCAGACAAAGAGAATGTGCGGCATTTAGAGGGGATGTTGGGCGGCGAGCAGGTCGCAGAGGGCGAGCATGTCGCCAGCCATGAGGGAGTGACCGCCGAGGATGACGGGAATGCCGGCATTTTGGGCAGCGCGCGTCAACTGCGCCACATATGGGTGTTCGATCTGGTCTGGCAACCCCAGGTCAGAAGCAAAGCGGTCGGCGGCAGGAGGATCGTACCCCAGGCTGGTCCAGAGAACGCGGGTGTCTATAAAGGCCAGGTCCGCCCAGGCAGAGAGGCGGTCGAAGAAGGGTTCTACACCCACCAGGGTTAAATGTTCCGCCAATAGTGAATAGACTTCACGTCGAGCGGCGCGACCGCTGGAAGTCATGCCGCGCTCTTCAGCCAGTACGCGCAGCCAACAGCGGCTGACGCGGTTGAGGTTTTGCCAGACTTCTGGGCCGATTCTGCCGGCAATAAAAACGCGGCGGGCCGGCGTAGCCAGGATGGTCAGGGCTTGTTCCAGAGGGCGGGTATCCAGCGGAAGCCGGGCCAGGCAGCGACGCAGGTGTGGGCGGGTGTGCGGGCAAAGGCGTAAGGTCAGCAGATCGGTGGGGGTGTCTATGTCCAGGCGGCTGGCGGCGCTGACAGGCATCACGGTCACGGGCAGTCCCGCTTCGGCAGAAAGGACCCAGCCCAGTGCATTGTCGCGGGGCAAACGGGGGACGTGGTGGGAGAGGGTGGATGCCGGCACAATGCCGGCCCAATCGCTGGCAAACCGGTTGTTGGTCACCACCAGTTGCGCCGCAGCAGCAAGGCGCTCCACCTGCGACGTCAGGGCGGCATCGCTAAGCAGCGGGGCAGCGCCGCCGCCAAAATACAGCAGACGCTCAATCTGATACGTGGTCACCAGGCTGGAGAGGTATTCGCCCACGTGCACGGGACCATCGGGCGAGACAATGGGAATGACGCCAGGCGGCGCTAACTGCGACGCATTGGGGGACACCAAAATAAGGCGCTCTATCAGGGGTTGCTGCTGCAATTGGGCAAGCAAGTCGCGGGCGGCTGCCTGGCGCGCCTCTTGCACCCAATCTACAGGAGCGCCGCCCCCGCCTGCCTCCCCGACCATCACGACTGCGGTTATCATTGTGGTTTCCGGGAAAAACGAAAAATAAAAAAGGGCAATCGCGCATGGCGACGCGATTGCCCTATGCACAAGGAGCCTTACGGATTAACCCATTTCTGGCTGGAGTAAACCAAAGTTCCCATCTCGTCGCTTATACACTACGTTGACGGCGCCCGCATCCACGTTGAAGAAAACGTAAAAATCGTGGCCGAGCAGCAGCATTTGATCAATCGCTTCTTGATCCGACATAGGCATCAGCGAGAAATGTT
The DNA here is from genome assembly GCA_964421605.1 of uncultured Ardenticatenaceae bacterium. Lineage (GTDB taxonomy): Bacteria > Chloroflexota > Anaerolineae > Promineifilales > Promineifilaceae > JAGVTM01. Next base: position 2,603 of record CAYQYJ010000016.1, read on the forward strand.
TGCTGCGCACAATTTTCCAGCCTTCCTCTTCAGCTCCCTCATCCTCTACAGGCAGCGGTTCGCCAAGATACTCCGCTTCGCCAGCAGCGCGCCGGCTGCGGCGCTGCTTACCCCGATAGCGGCTGATCTGGCGGTAGATTTTGTCAATAACGGCATCAATGGAGGCAAACATGTCGTTGCTACGCTCTTCAGCGCGGAGGATGGTGCCGCGATTGTCCCGAATGGTGATCTGGGCGATCTGCCGTTCCAGGGCGCTGCGCGCGTTTTGTTCGGTCAGGTCTACGCGAATTTCGCTCAGGTTGGGCATGTAGCGGTCTAACCGTTCTGTCTTCTTAGCGACGTAGTTCTCGAGTCGAGGGGTCAACTCCATGTGGTGGGTAAAGATTGCAAGTTCCATCTTTGTCTCCTTCAAGAATAGTGATCAGTGGCGTGGTCAGTGGTCAGAAGGGCCATTTCCAAACTGTCCATAAAACAAATCTGCGTCATCCTTCGACAAACTCAGGACAAGTTCCGCGAAATTTGTGACTTTTTTCATCCATCTAAAAATAGCACAGTAGACGATAGCCATCGTCAGAAGTTAGGTTAATGCGTCCGGGCGGCACAGTAAGCGGTTATAGAGCTGGCTCCCGCTGCGTGTAAGGCAACAGCGGCAGCAGACAGCGTCGCTCCTGTGGTGTACACATCGTCAATGAGCAAAACATGCCTGTGCTGTATCTGTTGGGGGGCTGCTTGAAACGCGCCAACGACGTTGACGCGCCGTTGAACGGCGCTAAGGCCCACCTGGGGCGTGGTGTAGCGAATACGCTGCAAGGCTCGCTCCTCTACTGATAACTGCCAGTGACGGCTTAACTCCCTGGCCAGCAAAGCAGATTGATTATATCCTCTTTCGCGCTGGCGTTTAGGATGCAGCGGCACTGGAACAAGCAGATCCACGGGATGCTGCCAGGGCACCGGGCGACTCACCATCAATTCTACCAGAGGTGAGGCTAATGCGAAAGCCCCCTGGTATTTCATTCTTTTAATGATATTCGATATAGGCTCCACATACAAGAAGGCAGCGTGAATCTGGGTTAAGGGGAGGGTAGTGTGCCGGCAATACCAACAGGTAGCAACGGCTTTGCCCAATGGACGTCCACATTGCAAGCAGCGCGGGCCGTCTACCCAGACGGCTCTCAGGCGGCATTCAGCGCAAATCAACGCACCTGTTTGGGCGCAGCCGCCGCAGACAGGCGGTGAAAATACGGATAAGATGCGCTCTAGCAGGAAACGAACCTGCTTAGGACCTGTCCTCCACAAATGAGTTCCCGTTTGCAGTCATTACCAACGACAAGACCGTCCAGAGTATGAACGCGGCGCGGCACATGAGATGATTTTCAAAGGGAGGTCGGGCAGGGATGCCCAACCTACGGGTGAAGGAGCGCCGTCTGCGCCGTTGCACCAAGCATACCTTATCCGACCAAACCCTGCAACGCATCGCTGCGGATGACCTGGAATATAGCGGGGCCCAGGAGAACGATTAAGATGGACGGGAATATTAAGAAAACCAGGGGGATGGTCATTTTGACGGGGGCCTGATGGGCCAGTTCCTCAGCGCGCTGGCGGCGGCGGATACGCATTTGTTCCGATTGGATGCGCAGTACCTTGCCGATGCTCACGCCAAGTTGGTCGGCTTGTAAAATGGAGGCCACGAAGCTGCTGACGTCGGGCACATCGGCGCGGTCGGACATATCGCGCAGCGCCTGCCGCCGCGATTTGCCTAACTGCAATTCGCTGACGACGCGGGCAAACTCTTGGGACAAAGGATCGTCCCATTTTTCGCCTACCTGAGACATGGCGCCGTCAAAGGTCAGTCCGGCGTCTACGCAAATGGTCATCAAATCCAGGGCGTCGGGGAATTTTTTGATGATGGCCTGTTTGCGGCGGTCAATGATGGAGCGCAAAATCATGTGGGGCAGAATCATGCCAATGGCAAACGCGCCCAGGGTATAGAGCAGGCGTTTGTTGGGGTCAGGGGGCTGCCCAACGCGCACCATCATTAAAAACAATAAGGCGGAGAAGCCCACGGTAAAAAGGCCGCTGTAGAGCCAAAATTCAGCAGCCGTCATATTGCGGGGGCTGCCGGCTAATTCCAGACGACGGGCAGTGCTGTCCAGGACGGATTGCGGCGTCAGGCGAACAACAAATTGGCTCAGGCGGCGCAAGAGGGGCACCAGAACGCGGTCCCTAAAGGTTAAGGAGAGTTCTATTTCTTCAATGGAGGCGACTTGTTCGCGGGCGGCGTATTCGTCAATACGGTCAGCCAGGGGATCGCCTTCGGAGCGGCGCAGCAGCAAAATGGAGCCGATGACCAAAACGGTAGCCAAAAGTAAGATGATGATGATGTCCATTGGTTACCTCTCTCTTACTACCCAGGGGGATGTGGGGGAGATGCCGGCAAAAAAAATGCGGGCAAGGATGCCCACACTGCGTGGCGTTTCTTACACTTCGATGTTCACGATTTTGCGAATAGCCAGGACGCCAGCCAGGATCATGAGCGCGCCAGCGCCGATTACCAACCAGCCACAAGGCAGCAGACCGGTGACAATGTAGGGGCTTTCCATGACCCACAGTTCGCTCATATATTCTGGATTCAAGCGATAGAGAATGAGCATTAAGACCAACGGCAAAAGGCCGACAACCCAGCCGGAGATACGTCCCTGGGCGGTGAGCGTGCGAATTTCGCCTTTGATGCGCACCCGTTCGCGGATGGTGAAGCTGATAATGTCCAGAATTTCCGCCAGGTTACCGCCGACTTCGCGCTGGATATTGACGGCGGTGACCACCAGGTCCAGGTCTTCGCTGGGTACGCGGCGCAACATGTTGTTTAACGCCTGGGATAGATTCAGGCCCAGGCGAACTTCCTGAACGACGCGCTCAAATTCTTTGGAGACAGGCGGCGGAAGTTCGGTGGCAATAGCTTCCATCGCCAGCAGCACACTGTAACCAGAGCGCAGAGAGTTGACCCACAGGTTTAGCGTGTCGCTTAACTGTTTATCAAAAGCAATCAGACGGCGGGAAGCCATGAAGCCCGTGTATAAGCGGGGCAGGCGCAAACCAATAAACGCACCAACAATAGCCAATATGGCGGATTCGTTGAAAAAGGCATAGCCCAGGTATCCTACCCCAACAGTGCAGAGCAATTGCAGTATGATGTATTCATGAACCCGCAGCTTGACATCTGCTTTTGCTGTGCGATCGCGGATTTTTTGACCAAAACCTCGTCCAGCCAGCGCCCGATCTACTCTGTCGCTGGCGCTGTCGCGGGCACGGCGGCTGGCAGCAGTCGCTTCAGGTATCGCTACCATGTTGGCCCCGCCGACAAACTCCTCCAGCCGCTCATCCACCCGACTGCCGCCGCTGAGCAGGCCAATGCCGGCACCAAATAGCATCAGCGCGCCCAGACCCAAAATAAGCAGTAAGTAAGTTGACATAATTTGACACTCCTTCGCTGTTTGCTAACTGGCAGCTATCAGCGGGTGCGCGTACCGATGCCGAAAATGGACGGGGGCAGAACAATGCCAGCTTCTTGCAAGCGATACATAAACTTGGGGCGCAAGCCTGTCGGGCGCAGCCGGCCTATGACTCGTCCGTTTTCCAGCCCGGTTTGCTCAAAGCGGAAGATTTCGGACATGGTGATAACGTCGCCTTCCATGCCCTGGATCTCGCTAATGGAGACGATTTTGCGCGTGCCATCCCGCATACGCTCCTGGTGTATTACCAGGTCAATGGCGGAGGAGATTTGTTCGCGGATAGCGCGGTGGGGCAAATCCATACCAGCCATCAACACCAACGTTTCCAGACGGGCCAGCATATCGCGGGGGCTGTTGGCGTGGAGCGTGGTCAGGCTGCCATCGTGGCCCGTGTTCATGGCTTGCAGCATGTCCAGCGCTTCACCGCCGCGCACCTCACCAACCACAATGCGGTCAGGGCGCATACGCAGGGAGTTAATGACCAGGTCTTGAATAGTAACAGAGCCGCGTCCTTCGACGTTGGGGGGACGAGATTCGAGGGTGACGACGTGTTCCTGGCGCAACTGCAATTCGGCGGCGTTTTCAATGGTGACGATTCGTTCGCTGTTGGGGATGAAGCTGGAAAGCACATTCAGCAGAGTGGTCTTACCAGAACCCGTACCGCCAGAAATGATGACGTTGATCTTGGCAATGACGCAGGCTTTCAGAAACTCAATGGCTTCAGGCGTAATGGTGCCAAATTCAATCAGGTTTTCTACGGTGAGGGGAGTCTTGGAGAAGATACGAATGGTGAGGGTAGGACCAACCAGGGAGATAGGGGGAATGACGGCATTGACGCGGGAACCATCGGGCAGGCGGGCATCCACCATCGGGGAACCTTCGTCAATACGACGCCCCAGAGGCGCGACAATACGGTCAATGATGCGCATCAGATGGTCGTTGTTTTCAAAGGTAACGGGGGTTTTAATGATGCGCCCATTTTGTTCAATGTAGACGTTTTTGGGGCCGTTGACCATGATTTCGGTGATTTCGTCGTTGCCGAGAAATTGCTCCAGGGGACCAAAGCCTAAGATTTCGGCAACGATTGACTCAAAGAGTTTCTGCTTTTCGCTGCGGCTGAGGATGCTGCGCTCTTCTTGCAGCATGGTCTCAAACATCTCCTGAATGGTGGCGCGCACTTCAGAAGTCTGGGTGATGTCCATGCTGGGATCCAGTTCGGCAATAAGCTTTTGCTGGATACGAGTTTTCATGTCGGTATAGGCGTCGCGGGAGGTGGCAGCGGGGGAGGCGCGTTTTACGCGCAGCTCTTGCAGCGTTGTTTGCTCGCCTTGTTCAGGTTTCTGGTTGCGTTCGATACGATTCAAGAGTGACATATGTTTCCCCACAAATTTTAGAGAATCACAGGTTTCGCAAATGACGCAAATTGTTTTTATCTGCGCCAGGGTGCGATAGATGGCCGAATTACGGGAAGGCGTTTAACGGCTGCCGAACAGGCGGCTTAGACGAGCGGGCCGGGCGGTTTCGGCGGCAAGCTGCATTTCGGGTTCGGGCTGCATTTTTTCTAAGAGCTGCCGGGCCAGGGCGGTGATGGCGGCGGCAATGGGGCGGCGTTGGGCGGGACCGGAGACCAGGGGATAACCACGGGTGGCAGCGGTGACGGCGGCATCGTCTTCGGGAATGGCGGCGAGGACGGGTTGTTTGAGAATGCCGGCAATATCCTTCACAGACACGCCCAACTTCGTAGAGGCGCGATTGACCACCAACATAATCTTGGACGGTCTGTATTTCAACCCCTGGGCCAGATCGTAAAACAGGCTGGCGCTTTTTAGACTGGGCAGCCCCGGTTCCGTCAAGAGCAGCACATGGTCGGAGTGGTCCAGAATAGCCAGGTTGACGTCGGACAGCGCCTTGCTCATGTCAATGATGACATACTCAAAAGTCTGGCGCAAACTGGCAAGCAGTTTTTCCAGGCGGGGCACAGTAACCAGTTCGGCCATTTCTGGACGCGGCGGGGCTAACAGAACCTTCAAGCCGCTGTCATGCGTCAGCACGACGCTGTTGATTAAATCGGCGTCTAATTCGTCCGCGCGCTCCAGAAGATCCAAAATGGTAGAGGTGGATTTGATGTTGAGCATGACGCCTACGTCGCCAAACTGGAAACTGCCATCCAACAGCAAGGTGGAATGCTTACTCAGGGCAAATTGGACGGCCAGGTTCAGGGCCATAGTGGAACAACCAACGCCCCCTTTGGGGCTGTATACAGACAAAATTTTGCCAGCTTTCCTGGCGGCATGAGCGGCGGCGTGGTGGTTGTTGCGGGGGATGGGGGCCACCAATTCGGGGCGAATGGCGTAAACGCTGCGAATGGCTACGGCTAACTGCTCACCAGAAAACGGTTTCATTAAGAAGTCGCGCGCGCCAGCCAGCATGGCCCGTCGCAAGTAGTCTGCCTCGCTCTGTACAGACATGATGATAATCTGGGTGGAAGGCACCGCCTGCATGATGGATTTGCTGGCGGCAATGCCGTCTACGCCAGGCATGTTAATATCCATCAGGACGACATCTGGCAGAAGCTGCTGCACTAAGGCGATAGCCTCTTGCCCACCGCTGGCCTGACCGATCACATCAATGTCAGATTCAAATTGCAGCAGTTTGGCTACGTTCTGCCTTGTTTCGACAAGGTCATCTACAATTAAGACGCGGATTTTAGCGGACATGGATTTTTGAGCCGGCGGCGGCGGGGCCAACGCCAGCAAAAGATGAAGCAAAGAAATCTACAGGAAGACAGGCAGCCTGGGGCGCCTCATATTTACGTCAACTCTGGTGTTGTATTATACAAAGTTGCGGCAGGGGGTGAAGGCTGCCAGATCACCTTTTTGTCCTACTTTGCTGTGTAATACCCAGGTTGGGGTTGGAGGCGTGGCGGGGCACAGCCTTTTCCTCGCGGACAAAGGAGCTTTTGCAGAAAGCGAAGCACGGGCGCGCCTGAAATGGCCCAGGACAAAAAATAAAGCCCTATCGGTTGATAGGGCTTCACGTTCACGAAAAGGGGGCCTGAAAACGATTAGGCGCCGCTGAGGCCAAAGGTAATTTTGCTGAATACGTTGCCGATCTGCGGACCCAACAGCGTCAGGATGGCGATGACAACGACAGCAACCAATACCAGGACTAAAGCGTACTCCACAAGACCCTGTCCTTCCTCACGATGTAAAAACAACATAGTTTTGCCTCCTCAGCAGGTTTGCAAGTGCAACTAAATGAATTGTGATAATACCAAATGGTATGCGCAAATGATAGAGGATGGCTGGATGCAGGGCAATAGGATTGTGGTACTCAAAAGTTAAAAAGCAGGGGCATTCCCGCCTGCGGCGGGAATGCCCCTTTTTCTGTGGGCAATTTGGGGCGCGGGCGCGCCCCAAATTGCCCACGAACGGGGAATATGCGTCTGCGCCGCCTGGGGTATGGCAAAGAGGAGGCAA
>CAYQYJ010000016.1:9690-17387 GCA_964421605.1 uncultured Ardenticatenaceae bacterium
AAACTGCGGTGAGGTTGGGGGCCATTTTGTGGGCAACGGCTCATTTCAAGCAGGGGTGGTTTGGGCTATGGGCATCACAAATACGCGCCCAAAATTGCCCACAAACAGGAAGTATTCGTCTACGCCGCCTGGGGTATGGCAAAGAGGAGGCAAAAACTGCGGTGAGGTTGGGGGCCATTTTGTGGGCAACGGCTCATTTCAAGCAGGGATGGTTTGGGCTATGGGAATCACAAATTCGGCTCTGGTTCCCTGACCCAGATTGCTTTGGAGGGTCAATTCGCCGCCTAACATGCCCAGCCGATCGCGGATCGAGGGCAAGCCAATGGTGTCCCGCGAGGCTGCGCCAAAGGTGTCGTCTACGATAAAGCCGCTGCCATTGTCTTCGACTACCGCTAATACACGGTCTTCGCCCATGTCCAGGTGCAGTTGGATCTGGGTGGGTTGGGCATGTTTGCGGGCATTGTTTAGCAGTTCCTGGACGGCGCGGAAAATGGTCACTTCTATGTGCCCTTCCAGACGGCGCTCAATACCGGTGACGGTGATGGAGATGGGAATGCCGCTCTGCTCCTGAAAGGCTTCCACATAGCGGCGCAGTGTGGGCACGACGCCCAGGTCGTCCAGCATCATGGGGCGCAAATCGAAAATAAAATTCTTGATGGCTCCAAACGTGGTGGCTGCCGCGCTCTTCAGGGCGTTCAACTCGGCGCGGGCGCGGTCGGCATCGGTGTCAAAAAACCGCTGGCAAATCTCAGCCTGCAAAATGAAATTACTCAATGAGGAAGCGGGGCCATCGTGCATACGACGCACCAGGCTCTGTCGCTCTACTTCTTGCGCCTGGATAACGCGCACCACATCTGACTGGTCGCCAGCGCGGCTGCGGGGGCGGTCAGGCAAGGCGCCTAATCCTTCGGTGGTATTCAACAGGCGGCGCTGGAATTCAGCCAGCCGTTCCAGGTTGCGCTGATCACTCTGCAACTTCTCCAACTGCCCCCGCATGGTAAAGAGGCGCTGCTGCGCCAATTGCAGGGCTTCATAAGCCTCTTTGATGTCATCTCGGGGCACAGTCTCGAAGTTGGTCTGCAACTGGCGCACGTAGTTAGCTACCTGCGCATTGCGCTGCGCCAGCCGTTCGACTTCCGCGGCGCTTTGTTGAATAAGCAAGTCAATTTCTTTCAGTTCGCGCTGCGTTTGCTGGTGATCTTTGAGGGTTTCTTCAACCAAAGCGCCTAAAGAAAAGTCTTCGCGCGCTGCCGTCTGTTCTGCCATACGCAACTTACTCCCGGCCATAGAAACCAGACCTGCTCTGACCAAGCGCTGCCTGATGTAAGCAAGGGTCTGGTTTCGCGGTTACACTTACATCAACTACGAGGGTTTTCCAGGCGAACCCAGCCACGACTCAAGGCATACACAGCCGCTTGCGTCCGATCGTCCACGCGCAGTTTGCGGAGGATAGCGGTCATATGGTTCTTGACTGTCTGATGGCTGATACCCAGCTTGTAGGCGATTTCTTTGTTACTTTGCCCACGAGTAACGTGTTCCAGAATTTCCATCTCGCGGGGCGAAAGGGGGACAAACAAATCCTCTGACTCGCTGGTCAACGCGCCAGCACGGCCTACTTTTTGCTCAATCCAGTAGATTACTTCGTCATAACTCATCTTTTTGCCGTCAACGATATAACGTCCGGCGTACACTTCAAAGACGGTGTCAATGAGGGCTTCAGGGGTAATGTCTTTGGGGCAGTAGGCGGAGGCTCCGGCGCGCAGGGCGTGGACGACTTGCTCGGCATCATCGTAACCGGTGATGATGATGACTTTGATCTCAGGCAGGCGCGATTTGATCTGGCGGGTTACTTGCAGCCCATTGATGGTGGGTAAGTTAATATCCATCAGGATGACGTCGGGGAGCAACTGCTGGGCCAGTTCAATGGCTACTTCGCCATCGGCAGCCTGTCCTACGACTTTCATGCGTGGGTCTGTTTCCAGAACGTCGCGCAAGCCCTGGCGGAACATTGGATGATCATCAACGATCAGGAGTTTCATCTCGGACACAATGACACCCTTGTTGCGGGCAAGATGCCCGCGCTACCCAAAATATTGTGCATTGCACAACAAAGCGACATAACGAGTACGTTGTTAAGCAGTATACCTTAAGCGGGTACCTGAGGCAATACGTCTGGACAGAGGAGTGTGTATTTGACTTGTATCAATTCATGTGGACAGGTCCACGTATTCTCCGCTGCGTGCGTGACCCGCATTGTTCCGTCAAACGCGACCATACCGGGGGCACGGCCGTGGTTGGCGCGGGCGCCTATTGTGGAATCGCCCAGCCTGAGAGCACGCCCGTAGTCTGATCGAAGACCAAGCCACCGCGGACCGCGTCATCCGCCAGAAACGCAATCGCCCCCACGCCACATCGCCCCTGGTAGAGGAATGAAACAACACCTTGCCTATTGGTTGTACCTGAGACGACGGCATCGGTCCAATAGTCGTCAAGGAAGCGGCCACTGATTTGCGCATTGGGCAGCAGAACCCCATTCTTATTGGTGACCGTCAATCTGACAAGCGCCAGGTTAAAGGCGTTCCCGCCGGGCGTGCAATGACCAGGGTCTTGAGGATCTTGAATAAACCTGGCAAACATCTGCAGGTTGTTTATTTTGATACAGTTTGCGTCACAAGCCGTGGCAGGCGTCAGGCGCACAAGGCGCGGGCTCTGGCCGATCATGACCCGCGCCAGGATCTGTCCGCTATCGTTCATGGGGCCGCCCGTAGTGATGGTGCTGCCCGGGTAGGCGGTTGACAGAAAGGGGCTGAGCGATTGGGTGAGTCCATCGGGACCGAAGGCGATCATAGCCGCGCCCAGGATGGTGGAGCTTACGTCTCCGGCTTCGTTGATGGAGCCTACACCATACGGCGACAGGTTGCCGTTGCCGGTGAACGAGATCTGCTGCCAGGTTCCGGCGTGTTGGAAGCGGAACAGGTAGCGCAGGTTTTCGGCGCTGGTGGAGACAAGGAAGCGGGCCTGATCGCCTGCGTCGTTGATGGCGGTTGACTCGGTCCCGGGAGGGTAGAAGCCCACTGGCACTTGGGGCATGGCAGCAACGCTACCCGGGTCGCCCAAGCGATACCAGTAACCGGGTGTGGCTACTGTGCCGCCGGGACTCATCGCGATCGGTTCTTCATCGGGGTAGCCCTGAGCCGAAAGATCTACCAGTCCTCCTGACTCCGTCCACATGAACGGCGAGCCATTGGGCGGGAAAGTGGCGGTGGTGGACCAACCGACGACGCGCCCCTGGTTATCAATACCCGTGGCCTCAGAAATGGTGGTGCCGGGCAGTGTGCCGAGATCAACAGCCAGGTAGCTGTCGGCGACGGGTTTCCAGACGACGGCGTGAGTCGTTGTGCCGGGAAAGCCGGCGAAGCCGGCAACCCAGCCCTGGTCGTTGATGTCGACAACGTATATGCCAGGCAACCCAGGCACGGTGGGTAGGACAATGCGTTGGCCACCGCGCCAGACGACTGTCTCAAGAGTAGGAAGGCAGAAGGGACCGCAGCCCGGATCGGGGTACGAAGTTCCTGTCACATCGCCAATATTGTTCATGGCGATGCCGGTGGCGGCGGTAGCGAGGAAGTCAACGGAATAGGTAGCCGTAGATTGGACGGAAGAGGCCGCTAAGGGGGTAGAAGAGAGGATAAGTGCGATCAGTATTATCCCTGATCCGAGCAAGAATCGGGTTCTTGTGGGTGTTGACACGTTTTTACTCCTTGCTGAGCAAACTGATAGTTCAAAGACATCGGGTGGGGAGATGTCTATCGAGAGGCAGCGAGCATATGCTGCCAAAGGTCATAATCAGATTCGAATTGGGTGAATATCGGAAGATAACGCTTCCGCATCATTCAGTCTACAGGCGAGAGCTTAAGCTCTGAAGTAGAGAATGTAATGGATTCGACCTAACTTGTGTCATGAATTTATAGCTCATCTGGTGGCCGGTGGGAGATATTGTCAAAATTTGTTTGTGGTGAATCAAAGAAAGATAACCTATCAAATGAACACACCCAAATGAAACACACCCTTTTGACTTTAGGGTAGGAGAACGGGTATCCCGCCGGGCATAGGGCGGGCAGGCTGCCCGCGCGCCACAAGTATGCCCACAAGCTGAAATAAGCCTGAACCAGATGAATGTAGGCGATAAACAGCCATGTTATTCAGACCTTGCTGGCGTGTCCAGGCGTAGTCTGTTTGAAACATTAACACGGCGATGTGGGCGTTGCCTGTTGCCGCCGCATAGGGCCAGCCAGGCGCGGTCACCAGATAATCTGCCTGACTCTGTGCCACGTAGGCGGCTACCAGGGATTCGTCATGCAGGAGCGGCGTCATTTCTGGGGAGATCAGTCCGGCCAGGTCCAGCAGCGGACGTTGGGCAAAGTAACCGATGGCCCCAATATCGTGGGCAGCAATCAAAGCTTGCGGCGGCGTATTTGTCTGCAACCAGCGCGCCACGGTCACCATTTCCCCTTCTACAAAAGCCACGTCTGCCCGGTATTGCTGCCCACCCAGCAGCAGAAAAAACAGCAGCAGCACCGCCAACACGGCAGCAGCAGCCCGCGACGCCAACCAACCGGGCCGCAGCCCGCCCCAGCGCCACGCCGCCAAACCAGGCTGCCGCAGGAGGTTTAGCCAGCCTGCCAAGCCAAACAGAACCCAGATGGGCAGCGCGGACAGGAGATAGCGCCCATGTTGGAATGTTACAGGCAGCCGCCAGGCGTATAGGAAAACATGCCCGCCGGCCCACAAGAGCGGCAGCAGGGTGTGCAGTCGTTTTTGCTGCCAATCACTGCGCGCTGCGTCCCACAATGCCAGTATGAGGCCAGGCAGCAGCAGCCAATGGGCCGCGCTGATGCCCTGCCAGCCCTGGGGGGGACCACCCAGGGAAAAGTATAACAGTTGCACCGTTCGTGCTGGCAGGGGGACAGCCAACAGGGCAGCGTATTCCGCTTGCTTGGCATAAAACGTATTAGGCCACAGGTGACCATTGGTGTAGTAGTTGAAGGCAAAATAAGGCAGCAGCGGTAGGGTGCTGGCAAATAAAAGCAGTCCCAAACGGCGCAGCAGCGCCGCCAGGCCAGAGGCGGATTGGAGGTTGAGGAGAATGATCAGGAGGAGCAGGATCACTCCTTCAGGGCGGGTTAAAACAAGCAGGCCGCCCATGAAACCCGTGCCGAAGACGGTAAGCCGGCTGGGGAGGCGGAGGGATTGAGCGCATAAGGTCACGCCCAGAGCCGCAAATAAGAGGGTCTCCATGCCACTGGCAGCGGCCCACACCAGCGGCCAGGTAGAGACAAGGACGAGGCCGACCAACCAGGCTTGGGCGGCGCGGTCGGGCCAGAGGATACGCCACAGAGCCATGCCGCTTTGCCCCAGCCAGACGAGGCAGGCAGCGCCGGAGGCATAGGCCCACCAGCGGAATGGCAGGCCGCACAGATAGCCCAGCGCCAACCAGAGAGTCCACAAAGGAGCTGTGGAACCGGCGCTGCTGATGCCGGGCACATATTCCCAACGGCCTGTATGGGCCAGGCTGCGGGCGTACACCTGGTGAATCCAGGCATCGTCGAGGGGGAAACCCAGATGGGGGTAAGTGAGAAGCAGGTAAAAGCCTGTGCAAAGCAGGGCAGCCACGACAACCAGCCAGCGAGCGTGGCGGGCTAGCCAGGGGGATGGGGAAGGGAAGGATGGCAAGGAGGTTATTCTCCCAAAAGCTGGTAGAGGCGGATGCCGTTGTAGTCGTGAAGGAGGCGGATGCGGGGATGGGCAGCGGCGCCTGTGTAGATGCCGGCAAGGGGCGCGGGCCGGTCGCGGTCGAGAATCAGGTAGGCGGCGTGGAATTGATCGGCAGCCTGAAGCAAGACGTCCGGCGGTTCGTTAGGCACGCTAATGGCGGGGCGGCCCGTATGGTAATAGTAGAGGGGGGCGTCGGGCAGCATGACGATGGCGTTTGGCGGCAGTGTGCGGCTGATTTGCTGCACCAGGGCGGCTTCCTGATGGCGCAGGGGCTGGCTGCCAGAGGTGATGAAGCTGAGGATGGCGGCAATCAAGAGGAACATGCCGGCAAACATCCGTTTGGCGCGTTGGGGTTGCCAATGGGGTCGGCGCTGCGCCGCCCAGTCTACAACCAGACCAATGCCGCCAGCAGCCAGCGGCGTCATCCAGGGCCAGATGGCGGCGGAAGCGTGCAAGACAGAGCCGCGGCCACTGGGAAAGGTAAATACGAGGGCCATCATGCCCAACAAACCCAGGGCGTACCAGGTGAGCGGGCGCAGCCAGAGGCGCTGCGCGCCGCGCCCCCACTGCACCCAGGCCCATAGAATAAACGGGGAGAGGAAAACCAGACCCGAAACAGCGATAAAGGTTTGCAATGCCAGCCATAGGGCGGTCAGTTTGGAGCGCAGGATGTTAGCCCAACCCCAGTCGAGATAGGTTTGCAGGGTAAAAGTGCGGTTGTAGGCGAACAAATCGTCGTAGGTGGTGAGGAAGATGGTTTGTATGCCGGCAGTGGGCAGCGGACGCCCCAGAATCAGCCAATTACGCCAGAACCAGGGAGTCATAATCAGGAGGTAGCCCGCCAGCAAAGCCAGTGCGGCTAACCCGCCCGGCTGCCGCCTGCGGATGGCGTCCCAAGTCCATAGAGTCAATCCCACCAGTAAAAATAACAAGCCATCGGCGCGCGTCAGGTGGGCCAATCCGGCAAAAATGCCGGCAAGCAGCCAATAGCGTATCTGGCGCTTATTGGCGGCGGCGGCCAGCGCCCACAAACCGAGAGCGCCAATCCAGGCAATAGGGGCAAAGGTGGTGGGTTGGCTAAAGTAAGCGGCATAATAGCCGCCAACGGCGGTGAATAAGGCTGCCGTCCACGCCTGCCAGCGCTCCCCACTGAGCGCCCGGCTGATGAGAAAAGAGAGGCAGGGCAGCAGCCCGGCTAATAGCCAGAAGGGAAGCTGCGCGGCGCGGAAGCTGTCTGCAAGAGCGTATGCGGGGGCGGCAATGAGCGAGGGCAGGGGCATCCAATAGGTAAAACTGGGGGCAGGCAGTGCGGTGGGGTTGTCCAGGTATTGCCAGATGATCATTTCGGTGAAGCCGTAGCCATGGGCCAGGCGTTGGGCGTTGTTGGTGTAGTAGTAGGCGTCGAAGTAGGTGGGGTGTTGGATGCGCCAGGCCCAGAAAGCCTGGATGGTCAGGCCGATCAGGGCTATCCAGAGGAGGTCATACCGCGCGGCAGGGCGGTGGGGTGTGGGTTGGGGTTGCCGGGTGGCGCGTTTTGTTAGCAATGTTGCCTTCGCAGGGTCAGGTGTGCCGCCCCGCCTGCGGCGGGGCGGCACATAATTTTGTGGGCAATTTTGGGCGCATACGCGCCCAAAATTGCCCGGAGAAGACAGCAGGGCGCACCCGCTATTGTCCATGAGATGCGGCGGGCGCACCCGCTATTACCTGGAGAAGACGGCAGGGCGCAGCCGCTATTGCCCAGAAAAAACGGCGGGGCGCAACCGCTAGTGCCCATGTGATGCGGCGGGACGCACTCGCCATCACCCGGAGAAGGCGGCGGGGCGCAGCCGCTATTACTCAGACAGGGGCGTACCCACAAGTAACGCATTTACACAGCGCAGCGACGCCCGCGCCAAAGGTGGTTCAGCAGAGGCGCAGGGCTT
>CAYQYJ010000016.1:17487-25358 GCA_964421605.1 uncultured Ardenticatenaceae bacterium
TTACACAGCGCAGCGACGCCCGCGCCAAAGGTGGTTCAGCAGAGGCGCAGGGCTTACGGCGCAGGGGTGCGGATGAAAATTTGGGCTATGTCGTCCGTGAAGACGGCTTGCCATTCGTGGTGGATAGCCAGCAAGGCCGCCAGGGGCGCGCCGCGCTCGATGAGTACATACTGTACATCAAACTGGTCGAGTGGTTCAGCCCAATTGGGCTGAAGTTCTAAAGTCTGGCGGTAAAAGCGTAGGAAATCATCCCCATAGAGATCGGCGCGACCATCCACAAAGACGGGCAAGCCCCGCCAGATGAGATAGCCGCCCCAACCGTAGCTGTTATAACCGCGCGCCTGCGCCAGATCGTGCGCCAGCAGGTAATCAACAGCAGCCACGGGGAAATGGCTGGCAATGGTTTCTTCATTGTCCAAAATCGTCTGCCCCGTCCAACCTACAACGCCCAGGAAGGCGATGAAAACGAGGAGCCAGTTGACGACGGGCAGCCCTTTGAGGTCAGGGCGCTGACCCGCCAGGGTGGGATAGAGGGGTGTGTGGGCCAATGCCGGCAGCCAATGCCGGCAGACAATGGGCGCAGCCACCAGAGCAAATATGGGAATGTGGCGGGCGGAGAGCAAGCCGGCGGCAAACGCGCCCAGAAATAACAGCAGTTCGGTCCAGGTGGGGCGCTGCCGGCTGAACACCCAGCCAACAACGCCCAACATCATCAAGCCAACAAAGGGCCAGAAAATGGGTAGATGGAAGTCTGGCGAGTACCACTCCTGAATGTAACTCTGCATCGCGCCGCTGCCCAGGGTGGCAAAGGGATAGAGCCAGAGAGAGGGCCCGTTGGGGTTGATGCCGGCAGCCACAAAAGCCAGAACCGTCACTAGAGCCAGGCGGCGAATGGCGTACCAGGGCAGGCTACTGCCGGACGAGAAATGGCGCTGCAGCGCTTCGCCCACAGTATAAACAGCCAGCAAGACAACGCCCAGCAGGTAACCGCTGTGTAAATTAGCCCAAAGGATGGTTACAAGCGGGATGAGCCATAGGGAGCGGTCGGGGAGGCGTTGGCTGCGCCAGCGTTCTAGCAGGTAAATGAACAGGGCGAAAAAGAACAGGTTAAATAGCTGCGGTCTGGCCCCCCAGACAATGGCAGAGGTAATAGCGGACAGCAACGTAATGAAGGCTGCCAGGTAGGGTTGGCCCAGACAGCATTGGTAAATGAGCCAGAAGGTGAGGGTGGTGATTACGGCGGTGAAGAGGATTAGAAGGGGCAGGTCGCCAGCCTGGTAAAGACCCCACATGAGTAGTTGGGATAGCCACTCGTGGGTGATCCAGGGTTGGTCTGTGGCGGTGTAGGAGAAAACGTCTTGCCGGGGGATGCCTTGATTCAGGATATATTCGCCTGTGCGCAGGTGCCACCACATGTCAGGGTCGGTTGTTTCGCGCACGGAGATGGCAAAGAGGGACAGGAGAAAAAGAAGGACGAAGAGACGTTTAACGGTCATGGGTGCGGGGGCGGGCTGGAAGCCCGCGCTACAATAGGGTTTTGCGGGCGTAGATGGTGAACAGGTCGCCAAAGTTGACGGGCACAGGGAGTTCAGCCAGGTTGAGGCGGCGCACCAGGGAGTCTACCCATTTGCCCAGAGTCCGATTGAGGCCGCCGACGCGCGAAGCCAGGTAGCCCAGACGCAGGTAACGACCTTCTGCGCCAGACCAGACGACCTCAAAACCACATTTTTGCAGCATTTCCGCCAGAGTGTGGCGGCTAAAATAATGGATGTGCATTTCCATCAGCCAGGGCCAGCGTGGTCCCATCAGGCGGGCGGTCAGGCTGTCAATGTCCATGGTATGGACGGCTATCACGCCCCCTGGCTTGAGCATCTGGTAGGCATAGGTCAACTCCGCCGTGGGGTCAGCCACGTGTTCGATGACGTCCCACATGGTGATAACGTCGAAGGATTGGCCCGCCAGTTCGGGGGCGTGCTGCGTGCCGTGGATGATGGGCAACCCGCGCGCCTGGGCTTCTTTTACCGCCCATTCGGACGGCTCTACGCCACAGGCGTCCCAGCCAGCGGCGCGCGCGACTTCCACAAAAACGCCAATGTATGCGCCCACGTCCAGCAAGCGGCGGCCATGCGCCGGGCCCGTGTGTTTTTCTAAGGCGTGCAGATGTTTGCGAAAGGTGAGCAGCCGCCCCTGGCGCTCGGCGACGTAGGTTTCATCTTCAACGTTGCCATAGGCGTGCAGGAGCTGGTCTGCGGGCCAGCGGGGATTGGCATAGACGTAGCCGCAAAAGCGACATTGGACAATCTGGGGATGTTGTCCGTAATCGGCGCTGGTACAGCGAAAGGCGCGTACATCGGGCACGCCGTTGGGAGAGACGGTTGCCGGCAAACGCACCTGCCAATCATCCCGTCCACACAAATTGCATTTTACATAGTTCATGAAACCACCGGAACCGATGGGCGTTGCGGTTCGCGTCCGCGTAAACGCCGTAAAAAGAGGCGCAGTACGGTGTACTGCGCCTTAAATATCTCCTGGCGCGAGATCTTGGTTTGTCCCTTGCGCCGATCTTCAAAGATGATGGGCACCTCTCCGATTTGCCAGCCGCGCCGCTGGCACATGAACAGCATCTCCACCAGGAAGGAGTAACCGCTGGAAAAGATGGACTCCAGGGGGATCGAGGCTAATACTTCGCGACGGTAGAGGCGAAAGCCAGCCGTGGTGTCGCGCGCCTCTAACCCCAAGAGTACATGGGTGACCAGGTTGGCGCCCCAACTCAAAATAATACGCTGCCAGCCCCAGTTTTGCTGTCCGCCGCCGGGCACGTAACGAGAGCCAATGACTACGTGCTTATGATGGCTCATTTCGATCATGGCTGGAATGTAGCGGGGGTGGTGGGAGAAGTCGGCGTCCATGGTCATCACGCGGGATGCGCCCAGTTCATCCAGAGCCAGTTTGTAGCCGGCGATGTAGGCTGTGCCTAAACCCAGTTTGCCAGGGCGGTGGATCACATGTACCCGTCCTGGATGCTTTTCGGCCCAGCGGTCAGCCATCTGCCCGGTGCCGTCGGGGGAGTTGTCGTCCACAACGACCACGCCAAGGGAGACGGGCAGGGCCAGCAACTGCTCCAGCAGATCATCTAGATTATCTGCCTCATTGTAGGTGGGTACTATGACGTAGGTCTCAATCTGATTCATTAATCATTCGCCTATCCTGTGAAGTTTCCTGACTGTGGCGATCGGCGCAGCCAGATTTATGATTTTAACGGTAACGGAGAGGCAGGTCAAAACCGATTGTCCTACATTTTGACATAACTTCACGTCAGTAATATGATTTTGCATCATGAGGATCGGGATTCTGTCGCGCAATGCTTCGTTGTACAGTACACGCCGTCTGGTGGAAACATGCCGGCAGCGCGGGCACGAACCGATCCTGATTGATACGCTGCGGGCGGCGCTGCAGTTGAGCCAGATCACCCGACGGCAGCCGCGACCACAATTAACGCCAATTGACGCTTTGATCCCGCGGGTGGGAGCGTCTATTACGCAATATGGCTTGATGGTGGTGCGCTATTATGAAGCGCATGGGGCGCTGCTGACAGCCAGCGCCAGGGCAATCGGCAATTCCCGCGATAAGCACACCAGCCAGCAAATTTTGAGCCGGGCTGGGCTACCTGTACCGCAGACACGTCTGATACGTTCACCACAAGAACTACTGCCGGCAGTTGAACAGACGGGCGGTTTTCCAATTGTGCTCAAACAGCGACAGGGAACCCAGGGGCGGGGAGTGCTGTTGGTGCAAAATCTGGAAATGGCGCAGGCGCTGCTAAATGCCTGGCAGTCGCCGCTGATGCAGTTGTTGGTGCAGGAGTTTATCCCCGAAGCGCAAGGCAAAGATATTCGCATTTTGGTGGTGGGGCAGCGGTGCGTGGCAGCCATGGAGCGGCAGGCGCCTGTGGGGGATTTTCGCGCCAATCTGCATCAGGGTGGAGCGGGAACGAAGAAAGAACTCACGCCAGCGCTGGCGCAACTGGCTTTGCGCGCGGCTGAGGCGTTGAATCTGGGCGTTGCCGGCATTGACGTGATCGAATCCCATCGCGGGCCGCTCTTGTTAGAAGCCAATTCTTCGCCTGGGTTGGAAGGGATCGAGCGGGTGACGCAGCAAGACGTGGCCGGGCACATTGTCCACTATCTGGAGGAGCAGATTGAGGCGCGGCAGCAGCTACGGCGGCGCAAGCGACAGCGGAATAGGAGTTGAGGCGGGGGAAGCAGGTTTATTCGCCTGAAGGGGTCTCGTCCAGCAGCTTGCCTATCAGCCCTTGCCGCCGGGCCTCTTCCCAGGAAATGCCGCGCATTCCATCACGCTCATTCACGTCCTGAGCAGCCTGTTCCCAAAAAGCGTCCAGGTCTGGGTCTGTCGCTGGGGGCGCGAGCGCAGCGGTTATGGGCGACGCGGGCGCGGGAGGTGGAGAGGGTACAACCGGAAGAGGCTCAGGCGTGACCGCAGGCGGTGGGGCGGCTGTCACTGCTGCTGGCGACGCAGGGGGAACGGGCGGCGGATCCGGGACAGATAACGGGGGAGGGGCAGCGGTCAGGGGAGGAAGCAGCAGCAGCAAATCGTGCGCGGCGCGTTGAGCAAATACCCAGACGGTTCCAATCCGACCACGGCGGGCGTTGGCGCCCAGAAAAATGGAGAGCAGGTAATCAGCGCCTACATTGGCGCTGTATACGTCTACGCTTTGCCCCGCCTGATATTGCATGGTAAACGGCTCGTCGCTGCCTAGCTGGCGAGCCAACTCATAGCCGCTGGACATAATGCCGGCAATCGTCGCCGCCAGACGAGGCATTTCCTGGCTTAAACTGCCACCCGTATCGTGCACTATCTCCCCATCCATACGAGTCAATACCACCTGGGCCGCAGACGTATCTGCTCGCAGCAGCGCCAGGCGGCGGGCCAGGCGGCTGGCGGCGTCGCTGGCGGGAGCAGGCGATAATCCTTTTGCCTCTGGTGTAGCGGCTGCCGGCAGCGGGACTGCGCCATAAAGGGCAGTGTGGACGGCAGCCAACAACTCATCCGTATCCAAGGGCTTACGAAAATAGCGGAAAATGCCTAAATCCGCCGCTTCTTGCTGCCCCTGATCGGAAGTATAAGCAGTGATCATAATGACGGGCATGTGCGCGTACAGCCGCCGCGCCCGCCGCACCAGATCAAAGCCGCTAATACCTGGCAAACGCAGGTCGGTAATCAACAAATCATAAGGCTTCTGCTGTAATTCCAGCATCCCTTCTTCAGCAGAAGGAACCCCCACGACGCGATATTCCTGGTTTGATAGTTCCAGCATTGAGCGCAAAAAGGAGAGCATCTCAAAATAATCGTCTACAACCAGGATTCGCTTCACGTTCGTTATCCATGAGCATTACGCGCTGCCAGAGAAAGTACACAAGCCTTCAAGCATTATGTACGCTGGTAACTGCGTAAGCCCTGATCCATAAAAAACAGGGGCAAGCTTAAGGCTTGCCCCTGGTCAAAAAGCATTGGGACTTTACTACCTGGGGTCTGCCGCAGGCGGGCGGGCGGCCCGCGTCGCCCAAATGCCAGCAATCAGGTGGCGGCAATGGGCACGTGTCGCACAATCTTGCTGGCGCCGGGTTCGCCGCTTTCCAGCAACCAGCAGGCAGCGAAATGATCTACGCCATAATCTTTTAGCGGCGGTTCTTCCTGTGAACACCGGTCAAATGCCAGGGGGCAGCGGGTGTGGAAGCGACAGCCGCGCGGCGGGTTCAAGGGGCTGGGCACGTCCCCTTCCAAAATAATGCGCTGGCGCTTGTAGGTCGGGTCTGGCACCGGAATAGCCGAGAGCAAAGCCTGGGTGTAGGGGTGCAGCGGATCAGCATATAGATCTTCACGGCTGGCTACCTCCACCAATTTGCCCAGATACATCACGCCCACGCGGTCGCTAAAATGCTCCACCACGCTTAGATTGTGGGCAATAAAGAGGTAAGTTAAGCCAAAGTCGGCTTGCAGTTCTTTGAGAATGTTGAGCACCTGCGCCTGAATAGACACATCCAGAGCGGAGACGGGTTCGTCACAGACAATAAACTTGGGGCGCAGGGCCAGAGCGCGGGCAATGCCAATACGCTGCCGCTGACCGCCAGAAAACTCGTGCGGGTAGCGGCGGGCGTGGTCGGCGCGCAAACCGACGCGGGTCAACATCTCAGTAACGATGTCATAGCGTTCCTGTGCGTTTTTATTGGTGTGTACCCGCAATCCTTCGCCAATACTCTCCCCGACGGGCATACGGGGATCAAGGGAGGAGTAAGGGTCCTGGAAAATAATTTGCATGTCGCGCCGCATTTTCTTTAGCTCGGCGCCGCTCAAGTCAAAAACGTTTCGACCATCAAAGGTAACGGTTCCGCTCGTTGCCGGCAGTAAACGCAGAATCGTACGCCCTGCCGTTGTTTTACCACAGCCCGATTCGCCTACCAGTCCAAAGGATTCCCCTTCGTAAATGAAAAAGGAAACATCATCAACGGCTTTAACCCAGGCCTTTACTCGCTGCAACAAACCTGCCCGCACAGGGAAAAACTTTTGCAAATTCTTAACTTCCAACAAAATGCGCTTCTCACGCTGTGGGCCTTGCGATTTTTTATAGGACATTTGTCACGCCTCTCCTCTTACTCGAACAACCAGCAACGCACCTTGTGATTGGGCGCAATTAACTTTAGCTCTGGTTCTTCCTGGGTACAAATTTCCAGTTCATTCTTTACCCGATCTATGCAACGCGGCGCGAACTTGCAGCCCGGCGGCAAATCGGTCAGATTGGGCACGGAACCTGGAATAGTCGTCAATTCCTTGTCTGTCTGTCCCAGGACGGGTGTAGAACCAATTAAAGCAATGGAATAAGGATGCTTGGGCGACTGGAATAGCTCGTAGACAGAAGCTTCCTCCACAATACGCCCGGCATACATTACGTTGACGCGATCACACATTTCCGCCACGACGCCCAGGTCATGGGTAATGAGAATGATCGAGGTGTCCATTTTAGAGCGAAGATTGCGCATCAGGTCCAGAATTTGGGCCTGAATGGTCACGTCCAAAGCTGTAGTTGGCTCGTCGGCAATCAACAGTTCGGGCACGCAGGCTAAGGCCATAGCAATCATGACACGTTGCGCCATACCGCCAGACAGTTCGTGCGGAAACGCTTTGATGCGCGACTCTGGTTCAGGAATCCCCACCATTGTCAGCAATTCAATGGCGCGCTTTTCGCCGGCTTCCCTGCCCAGGTCCTGGTGAATAAAAAGCACTTCAGATAGCTGTTCGCCCACGCGAAACACCGGGTTAAGGCAGCTTGTCGGCTGCTGAAATATCATGGAGATGCGATTGCCGCGAATCTTCATCATTTTTGATTCGGGCACCTTTACCAGGTCATTCTCATCAAAGATGATGCTGCCATCTACAATTTTCCCAGGCTGACTGATCAGGCGCATAATTGAGAGGGACGTGACGCTTTTGCCACAACCAGATTCTCCCACCAGGCCCAACACCTCGCCCCGTTTGACGATAAAGTCAACCCCATCAACCGCACGCACTACACCGCCTTCGGTGAAGAATTGGGTCTTTAGCCCTTTTACTTCCAGGATGTTTTCCTTTTCCACTTACCTACCCCTTTCTTTGAAGATCAAGCTCATTGGGATTTTGTGGCGTTCACGCTATGGGTGGGGCGTACAACCACACGCCCCGCCGAGATCGCCCCACCAGACCCAAAAGAACCAATATTACTGGAGGATTGCCCAACCACTACAGCTTCAAGCGCGGGTCGAGAGCATCCCGCAGACCATCGCCAAAGTAGTTGAATGCCAGCGACGTGATGAAGATGG
>CAYQYJ010000017.1:0-12563 GCA_964421605.1 uncultured Ardenticatenaceae bacterium
AGAAAAACGCCGAACTCGTTTGTGAGTTCGGCGTTTTGGCCTTTTATTGCTGCTGCAACTGCGTTCGCTTTGCCTGCTCATAGGCCGCTACCCTCCCCTGATCATAAGTCAGGGGGTTGGAATACGCAGCGGCGCAAGAGGACAAGGCCAGGGGAATTGTAGTAGTAGTAGACGAATGCGCCAGAGTCCGTTACGTAGCTTTCTGGGTCTAGCTTGAGAGCGACCAGATTCGGGTCATCTACGCGCTGCGGCGGTGGGGGGGTGCCGCCTCGTTCAATGGGCAGGCCAAAGACCCAGATAGAACCCTCGGTCTTGTTATTGTTAAACAGGGCCAGCGAAATGTAGGAAGCTCCCTGGTAGACAAATGGTTCGGGCGAGGAGATGTTCACGTGTGTGCCCGCTTCTGGCGGAATTGTCAGGGTGGCAAAGGTGACCGCCGCGCCTTCCAGCATCTGGTAAACGCGAATCTCTCGCGGATACGGGTCGCTGCCTGTTTTAACGGCTACCATGTAGAGCAGTTCCCCGCCAATTTCTGGCGCGTTCCAGGCATAAGCGCCTAGCTTATGGCCGCCATCGTTGGTGAGTACCGTTTCCAGGTGCGTGGCGGTATTGTACAGGACAAGCTGGATTGTCGAACCCTCATATCTGCTGTACAGGACGGCGTCGTTATCAATCCACGTCGGCAAAGATACGTCGAGTTCCACATCGGGGATCTGAAATTCCTGCGTCGGGTTGCTCAAATCGAGCCAGTAGACTTGCCAGGATGCCAGCGGGGAAGTGCGCCGCCGGTACAAGACTTTTCCAGGGCCATTTGCACTGTTAGAACCGTCAAAGTGGCTTCTGATGACGTAATCTGTGCCGGGAATGACGGGCGTAGACTGCCCTGTCGCCGTTGACCACAGATACATGCGCTCCAGGTACTTGCCCTCTTGACGGGTGTAGATGACGGTGGGAACCCCATTGTGGCGCATCCACTCCGGGCCATTGTCTTGCAGCTCATTGATTGGCGACAGTTGGCTGTCCAGCCAGAAATCCTTGCCGGTTTCTGTCACCAACGTGCCATCTGTGGGATCGAGCCACCCCACCCAGGCATTGGCGCTTAGCCAGGCATCGCGGAATGTGATCAGGTTGGTCTCGCTGTCTACCTCCGGGTCCACATATCTGACGGACTGGGAACCGATGGCAATATCGTCGTAGGTAAGAGCAGCGGCTGGTTGGGCGACCAACACAATCGCTGTCATGATCAACACAGTGATGATAAACTTCACGTAGCGGTTCATTGTTACCTCCCCTTCGTGTTCTCCGCCAGCTTCGCTTGGCGGAAATTATTCGATAGTTCAGCAGTGGTTAATTCCTTCTGCTGCTTGCCTTTTGCTTTCATGGTAAGCGAAATGGGAGGCAATGTCGGTTGCCGTTGGCGTCGTTTCCGTGCCGAAAATGTGTTACAATGTGACCAGGACGACACCAGTTCCTGACACAGGGGCATATCCTATGGAGCGCAACGCGGATTTTGCCGATGTTCTGGGCAGCTACGTAGCCCGTGATGGGCGCAATCCCAACCAGCTATCGCAGCAAACGGGCAAGCAGTTTGGCCTGTATCACAAAATTCCCAAAGAAACCCTCTATCGTTGGCTCAACGGTTCTGTCCAGCATCCACGCAGTTGGCAGGACATAGCCCGGCTGGCTGTGGTTTTACGGCTAACGCGGGCAGAAACAGACATGCTGCTGCTGGCGGCTGAACATGGTTCGCTGGATACGCTGCGCCGCCAGGCCCAGCCAGATGCGGAAATGCAGTTGCTGGGGTACTGGGTAAATGGCAAAGAGACCGCGGCACAAGCGCCACCAGCGCCAGCGGCGCAGGTGCTGTTGGCAGATATGCCAACATTTTCCATTCCCACCCCTGGCCCCCTCCCACCAGGCTCCCGCCTGCTGCTGCCGCCCAACCCGCTTTTTGTGGGCCGCGCCGCAGCCCTGCGTACCCTGGCGCAAGCTCTGAAAAATAACCAGACTGTAGCCCTCACTGGTCTGGCCGGCGTCGGCAAAACCCAGTTAGCCGTTGAATTTGCCCATCGCTATGGCCGTTACTTTCCTGGCGGCGTTTTCTGGCTGTCGTTTGCCGACGCCGAAGCTGTACCCGCCCAGATTGCCGTTTGCGGTGGGCTTTATGGTCTGGGCTTGACGCCAGACTTTGACGATTTGCCTGTGAACAGGCAGGTAGAAATGGTGCTGCGGGCCTGGCGCGATCCCTTGCCGCGCCTGCTCATTTTTGATAACTGCGAAGAGGAGACGCTGCTGACCCGATGGCGTCCGGCCTATGGTGGGTGTTGCGTTCTGATCACCAGTCGCCGCGCCCGTTGGGACCTGGCGTTGGGCGTGACGCCGCTGCCGCTGGCGGTGCTGACTCGCCAGGAAAGCATCAGTTTGCTGCGCCGGTTCTGTGCCGACATCCCCCAGGCGGACGCTGCGAAAATCGCTGCTGCGTTGGGCGACCTGCCGTTGGCGCTGCACCTTGCCGGCAATTACCTCTACAACTATCAATCTGATGTAACGCCCCTGGTCTATCTGACCCAACTACGCGCCTTACGCGAACAGTTCCTGGAACATCCTTCCTTGCAAGGATGGGGCATTGGTTACTCCCCCACCGGACACGAGACACACGTGGCTCTCACTCTCTCGTTTAGCGCCAATCGGCTGAACCCTGCCGATGAAACAGATGCGTTGGCGCAAGCGCTGCTGGCGCGGGCCGCCTGTTTTGCTCCCAACGAACCTATTCCCAATCATCTGCTGCGCGCCACACTGTTCAACACGCGGTACAGAAACGGCATGCCAACAACGCCGCTGCCGGTGGCGGATGCGCTGTCTCGTCTGTTAGCGCTGGGACTTATTCAGGAAAGCCATGATAGGGCATTTATCCGGCTGCATCATTTGTTGGCTGCCTTTGTTCACAATCTCGGTTCCGATGCTCAGGCGCAAAGCGACGTGGAGACGGCTGTGTTAAGTGAAGCGGAGCGCCTCAACAAGAGACGTAATCCAGGCCCGCTGCGTGTATGGGACATTCATTTGTATCATCTGACCACGATGGCTCAAGAACGCCAGGATGCGCGGGCGGCTGACCTGTGCCATACATTGGCCGAATATTTGCAGTTAAGCGGCAAATATGACGAGGCCCGCTCTTATTTTGAGCGGGCGCTAGAAATTCGCTGCCGTGTTTTGGGCGGGGACCACGCGGATACTGCCACTACGCTACACTGCCTGGGCGCACTGCTTGGCGAGATGAAGCGTTTTGCAGAAGCGCAGCCTTATCTGGTAGAGGCGCTGCGGGTGCGAGAGCAGATATGGGGAGCGGATCATCTGAATGTGGCTGAGACTTTGAGTGTTTTAGGCGAGGGATTGCTGGCTGCCGGCAAACTGTCCGAAGCGCAGCCCTGTCTGGATCGCGCCCTGGCCATCCATAAACGACAACTAGGCGCAGAGCACACGCAAACGGCCATTAGTTTTGCTCATCTGGGGGCGTTGTGCCAGGCCAGAGGGGAGTTTACAGCCGCGCGATCCTACTATCAGCAGGCGCAGGCTGTCCGTGAACGTTTATTTGATACAGACTTTCCGCGCACTGCTACCAGCCTGATCAATCTGGGGATTCTGCTCAAGGATATGGGCAATCTGGCTGCTGCTGCCCCCTTGCTGGAACAGGCGTTGACCATCTTTGAGTTAAAACTCGGTTTTGCCCACCCGTACACAGCCGTTATCTTGCGCCATTTGGGATTGCTATCTCAGGCGGCGGGGGACCAACAAAAGGCCAGGGCTTATCTGGAGCGAGCGTTGGCCGCCCGCGAACTGGCATTGGGGTTGGAGCACCCGGAGACAGCCGAACTACGCGCCGAATTGGCGGCATTACCCTGACGCCTCAGTGGCATTGAAACACACCCTTGGGGAATTTACGGCGAAGACGCAAAGGGTGCCAGGTAAGCGTCTAAATCCCAGGCGCATAGGTTGCCATCCCACGAGGTTGAAAACAGGGTGTGGCCATCCGGGCTGAACAGCACGCTCGTGACAACGTTGCTGTGTTCGGCAAAGACGACGATTTCCTCTCCCGTTTGCCAGTTCCACAGCCGCACCGGGTTGTCCGCGGTAGGCTCTTCCCGGTTGCCTGACCCGGCAGCCGCATACTGCCCATCAGGACTAAAGGCGAGGCTGTTGACGTCTGTGGGCTGGTCGGCCCACTGCCGTATTTCGGCGCCCGTTTCCACGCCCCATAGCAAGATGCGCCGTTCTCCGTCCGCCGGACGCTGTGACGATGCCGAAAGTAAGAAACGCCCGTCCGGACTGACCGCCAGAGCATCTATCCAGCCGATGTGCCCGTTTCCCTCAGGAGGGAAACGGCGGACGATTTCATTCGCTCCCCAGTCCCACATGAAAATGTCCCCGCGCTGGTCGCCAAAAATAACGTACTGGCCGTCCGGGGTGAACGTGATGGTTTCTATCCGTCTCTCATGCGCCAGACGCTGGCGCGTCTGCCCCAACTGCTCAGGAGACAAATCCCACAGGATGAGTGAGCCATCGGTGAAAGCCGCCGCCGCCGTCCGGCCATCCGGGCTGATGGCTATGCGCGTAATAAAGCCTGAGGGGTCGCCTTCATCTGCTTGCAGTTGGGTAATCACGCTCCCATCTGCCACCGACCACAGCGTTGGCCTCTTTTCCGAAAAGGCCGCGGACAGCACCGCCTTGCCACGGGGTGTGATGGCTACCGTGTGGACGCGATCGGCATGACCGGTAAAACGCATGATCTCGGTCCTGTTGGCCAGGTCCCAAACGATGACGGCGCTGACCGTTGTGGAAGGAATACGCATACTGGGAACCCCAGAACCAGTAACGGCGTATTTGCCGTCTAGCGTGATAGCCACGCTCCAGATACCGCCAATGGGCAGTTTCAGGCAGTCCAATATTTGGGGGGATTCCAGACGTAACGTGTAACCGCCGCCTGTCTGATCGCGGTAGCTGCGAACTTCAATGGTGTAAACGCCGGCTGCCGGCAGCAAGAGGTTGTCCAGCAGCGAGTCGCTCAAGGTGCCGTTGAGAATGTCGTCGTTTTCGGCCAGCAGGCGGCCATCTGGAGCATAGACCGCCACACGGGTGTCGAGTAAATTCGCGCCAGGTTGTTCCGCCTGGGAGGTAGCCCCATTGACAGGATAGTCCGCGCTGACGCTGATTTTTAGTTGTTCGTTGGCGGCAGCATGGTATGTCCAACGCTGGCTGCCGCCGGGCGTAATCTCGCCGCGATTGTCCTGGTTGAGTTCGGCCGTGCCGGCATCCACTGGCGTGGCTGCCGGCGTGATCGGGGTGGACGGTTCCACCGCCGCTGCCGGCGCAAACGTGACTTCAGCCGGTGCTGGCGGCGTGAGCATCACCAGCGGCGAAATAGGGGGCGCGTTTTCATCTTCCTGGCAGCCGGGCGCAACGCGATATTTTTCGCGCTCGGCGCAGGTTAACCCGGCTACGTAGCGGTTGGTGTAAACCCAACGCAGCAAATCATCCAGGGTGTAATCTAGCCGCCACACAATCAAACCTTCACCCCAGGCACTGGACATAGCCAGCCGCCCATCGGCGCTGACGGTCATGCCGGTTGTGTTGTTGACATAGCCAGAAAATTGACGGATTCCCGCATTGTTCAGTAAATCCCAGACGTAGACGCTGCCTGTATTCACATTTACCACGGCGTAATGACCGTCCAGACCAAAAGCGACGCCCACTACCTGGCCCGGTCGTTCAAGGCGGGCTAATTCTGCGCCGTTACTTAAATCCCACCAGCGGACCACGCCATCCCGCCCGCCAGATAAGGCGGTACGCCCATCAGGACTGATCGCCGCGCTGACGATTTCCGCGGTATGTCCCTGTAGCTGCTGCTGCACTTCGCCGCTGCTCACGTCCCACAAAAGCAATGTCGCCCCTGCCGAGGTGAGCGCCAGGCGACTATCCGGGCTGAAGCTGACGCTGCGGACGAAGCCTTGCGGTTGGGCAAACCGTCGCTGCGCTTCTCCGGTATCCAGATTCCACACGATGGCCAGATTGTCACTGCCGCCTGATAAAGCCAATCGTCCATCTGGGCTAAAAGTCACGCTGACCACGCCCGAATCATGCCCTTCCAGGCGGCGTATCACTTGCCCATTGCTCAGGTCCCACAAAACAATACTCTTATCCAGTGAACCTGAAAGACCAAAGCGGCCATCGGGGCTGATGGCCACACTCCAGACTGGCCCCTGGTGTGCTGTTTCTGGCCCCAGATAGGTTGGCTGGCCGTCATGGCTTATCTGCCACAGGCGCACGCTGCCATCATAATGACCGGAAAGCAAGGTCTGCCCATCAGGGCTAAAACGAGCCGCACTGTAACCTGGCAAGTCTGGAATATACGCTTCATCTTCTACCAAACGAGCTACTTCTGCCCCGCTTCGCAACTGCCACAGGCGCATAGTGTTATCTGCCGAACCGGTCAGCACGAAGCGCCCGTCCGGGCTAAAGACGCCACTGAGCACAACTTGCGTATGCCCCACCAGGCGTCCAATCTCCTGGCCTGTGCCGGCATCCCACAAGCGCACGGTGTTGTCGGCTGCGCTGGAAAAGATAGTGCGCCCATCCGCGCTAAATGCCACGTGCCATACGTAGGCATTGTGTCCCCGAAACTCTTGAATTCTTTGGCCTGTTGCCAAATCCCACAACCACAAATCCAAGTTGGGCAGCAAGGCTCCCGTTAACGCTGTCTTGCCATCCGGACTAAAGGCGACGCTTCGTATGGCTCCCTCATATTCTTCAAACAGGCGCAGCGCTTTGCCAGTTTCCGTATCCCACAGAATCAGACGTTGATCTTGCGCGCCAGATAAGATGCTTTGCCCATCTGGACTGATGGCAACGCTGTAGACCGCCCCGGTGTGTCGTAGAAAACGGCGCACAGCGACGCCGCTGGTCACATCCCATAGAATCAGGCTGCCATCTTCAGAGCCAGACAACACGGTTCGGCCATCTGGATGGTAGGCGACGCTCCATACTGGTCCGGTATGTCCATCGCCAGCCTGTCCAAAATGCTGCCTGATTTCACCGCTGGCCAGGTCCCACAAAATCAGCGTGCTGTCTCTGGAGCCAGAGAGCGCGAGACGCCCATCCGGACTGAAGGCCACGCTTTGCACGACATCGGTGTGCCCCTGGTCAGGATTGGTTCCATCGGGTTCCCCCAGGCGTTTCAACTCTTGCCCGGTACTCAGGTCCCATAAGCGCACGGTGTGGTCGTCTGCGCCGGACAGTCCCAGACGGTTGTCTGGACTGATGGCCACACTCTGGATCCCAGAAACTGAAGTGTGCGCGTATGGCTGTGTGGTGGTCGGGGCAACGGGAAGGTGCCCTTGCATGACCAGGCGCGTGCCGCCGCGGGCGTAAGCAGCTTCAGAGAGGGCCAGTTGCGCGGCAAAGGGTGGCTCGGTAAGCCGGTTTGCTTCCAGCGCCAGAACCAGGGCCAGATCGCCCTGATCTTCCAGCAGCAGCGCTTGTGAGCTGGCTGCCAGGGCAAAACTTTGGGCCACAGCGGCGCCCCGTTCTGCTTCTTTTTGTTGGCTGCCAGCATAAGAAGCCAGCCCCAACGCGACCAGGGTTGTCACCAACAAAACCACAATCAATGCTCGCCCGACAAGGCGAGAGCGCGTTTCCAGGGCCACCTCGCGGGCGCGGCGCGCCGTTTCGGCGGCAGCCTGCGCCGCCTGGGCAGCCAGACTGGCTTGTAAATAATCTGTTTCACTCTGTGTCAGAGCCAGATTGGCTGTTTCCGCCCAATGTTGGAATTGAGACAGACGGGCGCCGCGCAGCAAAAAGTCAGGATCCTTGCCGGCGCGTTCCCACTCGACTACCGCCGCCGCGAACAGCCGGTGCTGCCGCATATTCTGGCGGTTGCCATCAATCCACTCTCGCAGCGGTCGCCACTGCCGGATGAGCGCATCATGGGCGATCTCCACGGTGGGATGGCGCGTGGCGGGGTCTCGATCAAAAGAAAGCAGCCGGTGACGGCCAAAAAGCTCAATGATTGTCTCCGTCGTGTGCGGATTGCCGGCAATAGCCAGTAGTTCGGCGCGCGGCACGCGCCGTCGTGTATCTTCTGCGCCTTCGCCCAGGGTGATCAGGCGTAAAACCAATTGGCGGGCTACCGTTTGGGTGGCGGCATCCAGTCCGTTGTATAATTCGTCGGCCCGTTGGGCCAACGCGCCGGAAACGCCGCCGATGGCCTGGTAAGCGGCCCTGGTGAGTAGGCGGTCCTGGCGATGCTCAAATAATTCCGTCAGCGCGTATTGGAGCAAGGGTAAGGTGCCAGGTTGCTCCCGCACGTCAGCGATGATGTTGGCGATCAACCCTGGTTCTAATGACAACCCGGCCCGTTCCGCCGGGCTGCATATTGCCCGTTCCAGTTCCGCGTCGCTCATTGGCAGAACGATCTCGGTGCATTGCCGCATCATTTCGCCAAATTCGGGGTAAAGAAGGGGACGGTCGTAGAAATCAGCCCGCAAAGTGAGCACCAGGCGCATATGCCCGTTAGGGTCCTGCGTGGCCAGACGCAAACTGTTCAAAAAGCGGGTGCGCGTTTCGACATCTTCAGTCAAAATGAAAAGCTCTTCAAACTGATCAATGACCAGTAATAATTCGCTCTCATCGGGCGGCAGCACCCGTTTGACGGCGCGCAGCAGGCCGCGCTCATCCTGCTGTAACTGTTCCATCAGGCTGGGTGGAGGATTGATCGCTACCCGCAGCAGGGCGGCTTCTAACTCCTCCCAGGGATAGGCGCCGGGTGAAATGGTGACCACAAACCAGTTCTGTGAGCCAGGTATTGCTCCCTGTCGCAGGCTCGGAATGAGGCCAGCTTTGACGACGCTGGATTTTCCGCTGCCGCTGGGGCCTACAACGGCCAGGCAGCGGTGTTGAAATCCCAGGCTGCCGGGGGAGGCGGATGATGGGGCAGGCGTAGGAGTTTCTGCTGCTGCCGGAATGGCCGATGCCGGCAGCCTGGGCGACTGTAAACGAGCCAGCAGGCGCTGCACCAGATCTTCACGCCCAAAGAAGTCGGCGGCGTCTGCTTCTTGAAATGGACGCAATCCTTTATAAGGGTTCTTGGGTTCTGGCGGCGTCAGGATAGCTTGAGTCTGGATAGAGATTAAGGGAGCCGGGGAAGTATCGCTGCCAGTTCGCCTCTCGCCAGTTACGGGGGCGGCGGCAGCTTGATAAAAAGCTGCCAGAAACTCATCAGCGTTGGCAAAACGGGCGGATGGGTCTTTCGCCGTGGCCTGCTGAATGACGCTGTCTATGGCGGCGGGTACTTCAGGATGCTGCTCGTGTACAGAAGGCAGCGGCGTGTTCAGGTGTTTTAGCACCAGGGCTGCTTCAGGCGTATTGACGAAGGGATGTGCGCCCACCAGCATTTCATAAAACACAATGCCCAGATTGTAAATATCGCTTTGGGGCGTGACTGGTTCGTTCCTGATTTGTTCGGGAGAGGAATAAAACAACGTGCCGATAATGCCTTCATGAGTCACCTGGGGGGCGCTGTCAAAAAGCTTGGCAATACCAAAGTCAGACAGATAGGCATTCCCATCTTCATCGAGAAGGATATTGGCTGGTTTCAGATCCCGGTGGATCACGTTTTGGCGGTGGGCAAAGGAGAGCGCGGCGCAAATCTGTCGTGATGCCAGCATGACTTGGGACAGCGGCCAACAACCGTCCTGCCGCAGTTTTTGGTGAACATTGCCACCGGATAGCCAGCGCATGACCAGATAGGCTCGCCCTGGTTCGCGCCAATAATCATAGAGAGGGACGATATGGGGATGTTCCAGGCGGGCGATCAACTGGGCTTCTATTTCAAAGCGGCGAATGAATTCAGGGTTGTTGGCGAATGCCGGCAAAATCACCTTCATCGCCACGTCCCGCCAGACCCCTGGTTGAAAAGCGCGGTAAACCTCCCCGAACCCGCCAGTACCGATCTTTTCCCGAATTTCATACCCGCCAACGGTAAAACCAGTCAGATCAGTCATTCCTCAGGCGCTCTCCAGCCTGTTCTTCTCCCCTCTGGAAAGGCTCTCCCACAGAAATGTTAAAAATGGTAGACAAACTGTTTGTAGATTAAAAAATACACCGGGTAATAGAAAGGGTATATGCCATACACCCCTACCCTGCCTTTGGCTGGTAGGGGCGTATAGCATACGCCCAGTGGATCTCAGAACCGGCCCTGAGCCCGTTGCAGGGGCGGGCTGCGGCGCATTGCCCGATCAAAAACCCAGGTCAATCGGATGCCTCTGATCCGATTGACACATTTAACGGTTTCGACCATATTGTTCGTGGCTGGATACCCAATCGGATGACGAGATAGCCGCCGCCAGCGACAGTTCGCCTGCCAGCACGGTTCCCGCCACGATCTCTGCAAACTTATTCACCTTCCCCTTGCCCAGGCAGCCAAGCAGTTCCAGGCACTCCCGCTGCGTTGCCAACCCCGTGCCGCCGCCATAGGTAGCCACAATCAGGGAAGGAATCGTGATAGAAATGTACAGGTCCCGCTCAGGGGTCAATTCCGTGTACAGCACACCGGCTGACGATTCGGCCACGTTAGCCACATCCTGCCCGGTGGCGATGAACATGGCCGTAATGGCGTTGGCTGAATGCAGCCCGTTGTTGTTTGCCCCAGACAGAATGGCCCCAATGTTGGCCACGCCATAATGATAAGCCAGGCCCTCTGGTTCCACGCGCATGTTCTGGATCAATACGTCCCGCTTTACCACCGCCTCCGCCGTCACCCGCTTGCCTCGCGTGCGCATAATGTTAATTTGAGACGCTTTTTTGTCCGTGGCAAAGTTAGATTCCAGGTAGAAATGCTTGACGCCCGTATAATTGTCCAGCACCCAACTACAGGCGGCAAAGGTAGCCCGCCCCACCATATTTTGCCCGGCGGCGTCGCCCGTGTAGTAGTTGAAGCGTAAATAGACAAACTTATTGGACAGGTAAGAGTCAATGTATTGCAGTTTAGCTACGCTGGATGTGGCTTCCGCTTCGCGGCGGATGCTGTCCATATTCTGCTGCACCCATTTGGCAAATTCACGTCCCTGGCGGGCATCGTCAAAGACAAACACAGGCGCGCGCTGCATGGCGTCGCCGACGACGGTGCATTTGACGCCGCCGCTCAGGTTCAGCAGCTTGATGCCGCGATTATAGGAGGCGATCAGTGTTCCCTCAGTCGTCGCCAGGGGGATCAAGAAATCGCCATTGGCGTGTTCTCCCTCAATGTGCAGCGGGCCGGCAAAGCCCAGCGGCACCTGGGCCACGCCTGTAAAGTTTTCGGCGTTGCCTGCCGTGATGTGCGGATCAAAGGAGTAGTGGGTGGCATGGTTCAATCTGACGCCCGTGAACTGCTGCACAAATTCTTGCCGCTTCTTGATAATTTCCGGGCTGTAATCGTCGCTGCGATCGCGGGGGATGCGCAGCAAATGCTCGTCCGATTCCGAAATAGCGTCTTCTACTTCTAGCTTGAGCTTGCCAAACGGGGTAGTCTTAAAACGAATTTCGACCTTATGTTTGCCGTTGGGCAGGGGGGGGATTCGCGCTAGGATGTCTAACTTTTGCCGTAGCGGGAAGCTGACCGGGTTCCGCGCCGTGATCTGGTCAGGCGCGATAGTCTGGTCGCCGTTCAGGCTGATAGCCACTGCCGACAGCGGTACCTCCTGGTCGTCAATCAGGATATTGTTGACTTCGGTCAGGTAGGCGTCGCTGAGACGGTTTTTGATCGAAAACTGCACGCCGCCTTCAACATTCTTCAGGCTGCTAAAAGTGTAAAGCTGCTTCAGCAAAAGGCTGGGAATCAGGGCCATGTGAAATCCTCCGTGTAGGTGTGTAAATGCCAGGCTACAAAGGTCTCAAAGACTTTTGTACTCTCTTTAATTTATTCCTCGTCTTCTTGCCCCAGCAAACGGCGCTTAACTTGCTGCGCCTGATTTTGCAGCGAATAGTTGACCAGGAACCACATCCCTTTCCAGGTGTCAATGTCTAGCAGGTCTTTGGGCGAGGCGCCTTCAAACATTTGTTGCAAGTCAACAAGAGTGGACCCTCCAGGCAGCCGCCCCAACTGTTTACGCACCGATTCGCGCAGACCCTCCGTCTGATTTTGCAGGGAGTAATTCAGCAGGAACCACATTCCTTTCCAGGTATCTACATCGAGCAAATCGCGGGGGGATGCGCCTTCAAAGCTCTGCTGTAGTTCGCGCACAATCTCCAGGCGCATTTCGGGCGTAAAGCGGTGTAAATTCTCTTTGAGCAAGGCAATCATACCCTGGGGCGTGAACGGGGGGGGGCTGTAACCGTCTACTAGCTTCTGCACGTCGGCGGCAACCTGGTTCAGTTCTTCGACCAGTTTGCGAAACTCTTCCTGCTCTGGCGTCGGCGCCTGGGCGCTCGTTGCCGCCGCCATATACTGGTGGGTATGGCAGTAGTCAGAGCCAGCGCGAGCTGTGTTTTTACACTGGCTGCCGGCACGGGTGATGGCCTGGCACTGCGGTGAT
>CAYQYJ010000017.1:12663-16917 GCA_964421605.1 uncultured Ardenticatenaceae bacterium
GCAGCATTGCCGCCAACTGCTGCATCTCTTCATCTTGCGCCAGCGTTTGCACCAGAGGCACAAAGCGCTGCATCCGCTCCGTTTGCAGCTTATCCCGCCCCCGCAGGCGCGCTTCTAACAGAGCCGTAGCCCGCTGCGCCACAATTTTGCCTACTTCTTCGTCTCCAGGCAACGTCCGTTCCTGAATCTCAATCTGGTACGCTTTGGCAATCTGCCGCAGCTTCAGCTTCTCCACCACGTCCACCAGCGTAATGGCTTCGCCGCTGGCGCCGGCGCGCCCGGTGCGTCCGGCGCGGTGGATGTAGCTTTCCGGGTCTTCCGGCGGCTCGTACTGAATGACGTGGGAGAGTTCGGGGATGTCAATGCCCCGCGCCGCCACATCGGTGGCTACCAGGAAGCGGAGGGTTCCCTGGCGCACGCGCGCCATCACCCGCTCCCGTTCCTGCTGGCTCAGGTCGGCGCTTAGTTCGTCGGCGTTGTAGCCAAAACGCTGCAAGACGACGGCTACGTAATGGACTTTGGCTTTGGTGTTGCAGAAGATAATGGCTGAGCTGGGGTTCTCGGTTTCTATCAGGCGCACCAATGAACGATCCTTGTCCATGCCCTGTACGGTGTAAAAAACGTGCTCTGTTTCCGTGACGTGCACGTGATCCTGGCTCAGGCTGAGAACAAGGGGATTGAGCAGGAATTCATTAGCCAGGCGGAGTACGTAAGGGGGAAAAGTGGCTGAGAACATGTGGCTTTCGACGCGGCGTGCCGGCATATACCGCTTAATCTGCTTCATATCCGGGTAGAAACCCATGGACAACATGCGGTCTGCCTCATCAAAGATGAGCAGGCGCAGCGCGTCCAGCGACAGCGAGCCGCGCAGCAGATGGTCTAGCACGCGCCCCGCTGTGCCTACCACCAGGTGCGCCCCGGCGCGCAAGGCGTCTAGCTGCGGCCCATAGCGCACGCCGCCATAGACGGCGGCGATGCGAATGCCCCGCTCGGCCAACAGCAGTTGCGCATCCCGCGTTACTTGCAGAGCCAGCTCGCGGGTGGGCACAAGCACCAATGCCTGGCAGGTGGCTTGCAGCGGGTTAAGTTTTTCCAGCATGGGCAGCACAAAGGCGCCCGTCTTGCCGCTGCCTGTACGCGACTGCGCCATTAAATCCTGCCCGGCCATGATAAAGGGAATGGCCCGCGACTGCACGGGCATCAGTTCTTGCCAGCCGGCGCGGTGGATAGCCGCCAGCCAATGGTCAGGCAGGTCGCCGATTTTTATTTCTGGCAGAGATGTTGCCGCGTTATCGTTGGCGGCTGGCTGCTCTGCGGGATCAGGGGGTGTGGCCATGGGAATCTCCAGGGATAAAAAAGTCGAAAGAACTATTCTTTCCCACTTATGACGGGTCTACGGTTCTTCTTGATTTCACTGTGGCGGCGCTTGGTGCGCAGGCGGCGTTCGCGGGCGGCGGCGCTGGGTTTTGTCTTCTGCCGTTTCTTGGGCGGCTGGCTGGCGGCGCGGATGAGGGTGATTAGCCGTTGCACAGCGTCCTGGCGGTTTTGCTCCTGCGTGCGGTAGCGGCGGGCTTCGATGATCAAAACGCCCTCGCTTGTCAGACGGCTGCCGGCAAGCTGCCGCAGGCGGACGCGCACCTCCTCTGGCAGCGACGGGGAACGATCCACGTCAAAACGGAGTTGGACGGCTGTAGCCACCTTGTTGACGTTTTGCCCACCTGGGCCAGAGGCGCGCACAAACTCGAGCTGTATTTCGCTCTCTGGCAGGCTGATGGCTTCCGTTATGAGTATCATAGCGGCGCATGACGCGCGGCGAATGGGCCAACTTGCTCACCCGCCGCGCGGCGATCAGGCGCGTTCGACGGTGATGGTCTGCTTGTGCAAGCGGTAGCTGTTGGCTTTGGCTAACACCTGAGCCACAAATTGCTGGGGCACATCCACCAGCGTTTGCTGTTCCTGAATGGAAATCTTGCCGATGGTATGGCCGGGGATGCCGGCATGATAAGCTATCATCCCTACCACGTCGTTGGGGCGTAAGCCATGCGCCTTACCCCGGCCCAGAATCAGGCGCACCATATTCGCTTCGTGGGATTCACGGGCGGACCCTTTGCCCCTGGTTTCGCCATAGAGCCGTCGTTCCCCGCGAACGCCGCGTTCACCGCGTCCGTGGCGACCATTCCATTCTCGGCTGCTGGTAGGTTGCTCAAACTGTACTTCGCT
Organism: uncultured Ardenticatenaceae bacterium; assembly: GCA_964421605.1. Classification (GTDB taxonomy): domain Bacteria; phylum Chloroflexota; class Anaerolineae; order Promineifilales; family Promineifilaceae; genus JAGVTM01. The sequence goes on from CAYQYJ010000017.1 coordinate 14,884, forward strand.
CACAGGAGGAATAGGGCGTTGCTTTTCTTCGGCGCGGGCTAACTTCAAGGCGGCGGCGGCAACATCCAGGGGATCGTAGCCGGCGGCGCTTAACTCTACCGCCATTTCCCGTTCGCGGCGACACCGCCCCCGCTGCAACCAGACCTGCATTTGCTGCAAAAGCTGCCCTTCCCGATGCGCCTGTATTTCAGCCACCGTAGGCAGGGCGGCGGGCGTCATTTTCTGCCGCGTGTATGCTTCAATGCGGCGCAGCCGGCGCTGTTCCTGCGGCGGCAGCAGCGAGATGGCAATACCCGTTTTGCCGGCGCGTCCTGTGCGTCCAATGCGATGCACGTACAGTTCCGGGTCCAGGGGCAGGTCGTAATTGAAAATGTGCGACACATCCTCAATGTCCAATCCCCGCGCCGCCACATCGGTGGCTACCAGCGCCGTTAGCGTTCCCTGGCGAAAGCGATTCAGCACCCGTTCCCGCGCCTCCTGGCTCAAATCTCCATTCAACGCTTCGGCAGGGAAACCACGAGCGGATAATTCATTTGCCAGGGTATCTGTCGCCGCGCGCGTGCGCATAAAGATAATGACCCGTGCTGTTTCTTCCATTTCTAGCAGGCGCGTCAACGCTGCCAGTTTGTCTGTTTCCTGCACCAGGTAATAACGTTGCTCAATGGCAGCCACCGTGCGCTGCGCTTGCTCGATGCTCACCGTTTGCGGGTTTTGCATATAACGACTGGCGAGACGACGGATTTCTGCCGGCATCGTTGCCGAAAACAACGCCGTCTGCCGCGTTGTGGGCGTCTCGTTCAGGATGGCTTCAATATCCTCAATGAAGCCCATGCTCAACATCTCGTCCGCTTCATCCAGCACCACCGTCTCCACGCCGCTGAGATCCAGCGCCTGCTGCCGGATCAAATCCAACAAGCGCCCCGGTGTGCCCACCACCACATCTATCCCTTGCTGCAAGCGTCGGATTTGCCGGCCATACGGTTGGCCGCCATACACCGCCAGTACCCGTGCGTGCCGTTCCCGCCCATAGGCGTGCATGGCATTGGCTACTTGCAGCGCCAGTTCCCGCGTTGGCGCCAGTACCAGGCTTTGCACCCGCCCCAGCCCAGGGGTTAATCTGTGTAAGATGGGGAGAGAAAACGCCGCCGTCTTGCCTGTGCCCGTTTGCGCCTGGCCAATGACATCCTGGCCCATGAGCATGAGGGGAATGACGGCTACCTGGATCGGGGTGGGGGTATGGTAGCCACGAGCGACTACAGCCTGCACCAACTGCGGGTGCAGGTCAAAAGCATTAAATTCGGTTGTCATGAAACTACTCCTACTCGTCGTGATGAATCAGCGGTCTGATCTGGCCCTCGCGGGCCAAACCCCTTCACTCTGCCAACAGCCGACCCATCCCAACAGTAAGAGCCTGTCTGTTGCAAAAAAGCGCCCGACCAACAGGAGTCGGGCAACCACCTAAATTATGTCAATAAACATTGCCGGCGCGTCGCCGCGCCACTGATAACAGTATAGCACGTTACGCACTGCAACACTAGTGCCTAGTCAGGCATGTTTGCAGCGGCAACCGTGTTGTATCCCGGTGTACCCCCCCCGCCTGTCCCAACAAAATGCTTAAGCTGAGCGACTTAGCTTATCGCTCGCCAGACGGTTCAAACTTACCCCAGCTTCAGCAGCTTCCAGGGTCAGCCGGCGATGCAATTCGGGGGGAACTCGTACCATAAATCTGCCGCTGTACTGTCTGGTAGCAATAGGCTTTGGAATGGGTTCGCCATTCGCTTCTAAATCAACCAACATGCGTGCCACGACCAGGCGGATGCCTTTCAATGCCTCTTCGGGGGTTTGCGCCAACCAGCTCAGGCTTGGGAATTCAGCGCAAAGTCCCACGTACTCCTCATCCTCTTCCGACCACGTGACGCGGTATGTGTAATGGAGCTACGCTTTAACCCGCACCGCTGGCACCGCCGCCGGCCGCGCCCGCCGCCGCAGCGCCAGCCGCGCCCGCGGCGCTGCCGCCCGAAGCGGAACTGGCGA
>CAYQYJ010000017.1:17017-22191 GCA_964421605.1 uncultured Ardenticatenaceae bacterium
GCCGCCGCAGCGCCAGCCGCGCCCGCGGCGCTGCCGCCCGAAGCGGAACTGGCGACCGTCATAGCCACAAATGCGCCCATTGCTTCGTCGGGCGCCGCCGTTAGCGCCTGGAACCAGGGTGGCAACTTCGCCCACCCTTTCTTCTCAAAGTAGCGCGCCCAACTATGCAAGATGCCAAAGCTGGCGGCGTAGGGCAAATACAGGTCGAAGATGTCCGGGCGGGTAGCAGCGGCTTTGTTGCGAATAACTTGCTTCAGGTAAGCGGCAAAGCTGCGCCATTGGCTGGCTAAAGCCGTCCCCTGGCGAGACAGGGGGGTGATCAAACCGCCCACTATCAACATTACAAAGCCTACGATGATGGCGCTGCCAGCCAGCAGCAACGGCCACAATCCGCTGAACGTATACAGAATAAGCATCATGGGGATAGTGACAACCAGGCCGCTGAGAATGAAGAGAATGCCGGCAATCGTCCAGCGCCGTTTAGTTTGCTGCCGTTGGGGATCGAGCAAACCGGCGGCGGTGAACTCCGCATACAACGTCTGGCGGAACTGCTCCCAGGCGCGCGAAGAAATGCGCTGGCTGAGTTCAGCCATACCGACGCTGCGGCTGCGCCCCTTTTTCGTTTCAAACAACAGCGCCAACAGGCTTTCCTCATGGGGCAGCAGACCAGATGGTTCCTGCGCCAGTTTAATGATGAAATCCCGCCCGCGATACCACTTCTTCTCTGGGTTTTCTTCAATGACCAGGACGCCCCGCTGCGCCAGACTGAATAACGTAGCCAGGGCGGCGTTCCAATCCGGTTTGGCCCCTTGTTTGTAGAGGATATGGGCAAACGCGGCCGGCAGCGGCGGCGGCGGTTCGTAGCGCAAGGTTTCCTCGACAGGCACAGATTGGCGGCGGGAGGCGCTCAGGATGATGGTTGCGCTCACACCCATGAGCAGCACAATGGCGGCAGCGCCAATCCAGAGCGGCGCCTGTTTCTCGCGGGCGTCTGCCTGTCGCTGCCAGTGTGGTGGGGTGCTGATCAAGCTCCCTTGCGGGAAGCGCAAAGCAATCACCAGCGGCGTATTGGGCGCCAGGTTTTGTTGGCTGAAGCTGACCTGGTTAGCGGACGCAGTTACGGCAGCGCTGCCAGCCTGAATTTCCGGGTCCCCCAAGGGGGCAGCGGTGGCCGGGTAGCTCAGACGCACCAGGCTGGTGGCAATGGGATATTCGTAGCTGTCCGGCAGCGGCTGCCAGATGACTACGTCCTGATCGTTGACCCACCTCACCAACCCCCGCAGGCGGTAGGTCAGGCTAAACGTGCGGCTGACGTCGCTGGTTGGCTCAAAATGCCAGGTAATGCGCAACGGGTTGCGTCCGCTGATCTCAAGTTGACCCGGTTGATCCCCCGGCGGCAACGTCCGGCCATCAATAGCCCCGACAACATCGGCAATGCCGTCTGTATACTCAGTGGGCAGCTCCCGGAATACGTAAGTAAATGGTTCACCGTGGAAATTAAAAACGACCGTTTCGGTTACCAGCAGGGAACCATCTGCCTGTACGACCGCTTCCACGTCAAAGCGGTCAGCGTCGTACGATTTGGTTGACTGCGCCGCGCCCAACGTGAAGAACAAGCCCACAATTGTGACGAACAACAGCCATTTGCGGGACATAAGACCCTCCTTCAAGAACAGGTTCACGCGGAGACCTGTAGGACAAACTATTAGTTTGTCTGCGCAATTCAGCAAATTGCGCTACTTGTGAACTATACGCAGCCGTTGTTTGGGGGTTGCGCTGCCGGCAAAGAAGAAGGCCCGATGACAGCATCGGGCCTTCAAGTTGGCCTTCTCTCTCTGGCTGGCTTTGCCTGCTGATAACGTCTACAACATGTTCCGCAGCACCATGTGCAGGATGCCGCCGTGGCGGTAATAATCCACTTCCACGGGCGTATCAATGCGGCAGGTGGTAGAGAAAGTCACCATGCTGCCGTCTGCTTTTTCGGCGCGCACAAGAATATCTTGTAGCGGTTTCAGATCGTCGGTCAGGTTCAGAGTGGCAAAGGTTTCGCCGCCATCCAGCCCCAGCGATTGGGGAGAATCGCCCGGTTTGAACTGGAGCGGCAGCACGCCCATGCCCACCAGGTTGCTGCGATGAATGCGCTCATAGCTTTGGGCAATCACCATCTTGATGCCCAGGAGGAGTGTGCCTTTGGCGGCCCAGTCGCGGGAGCTGCCCATGCCATAGTCGTTGCCCGCCAACACTGCCAGCGGTGTGCCATCTGCCTGATATTTGACCGAAGCGTCATAGATGGTCATCTGTTCGCCTGTGGGCAGGTAGGTGGTCCAGCCGCCTTCTGTGCCGGGGGCCATCTGGTTACGCAGGCGGATGTTGGCAAAAGTGCCCCGCGTCATGACGCGATCGTTGCCGCGGCGGGAGCCATAGGAGTTAAACATAGCGGGTTCGACGCCGCGCCCCATCAGGTATTGGGCCGCCGGACTGGTGCGCGAAATGGAGCCGGCGGGGGAGATGTGGTCAGTGGTAACGGAGTCGCCCACTTTGACCAGCACGCGCGCGCCGTGAATGTTGGCGATGGGACTGGGAGTGGGATTGAGGCCGATAAAGAAGGGGGGTTCCTGAATATAAGTGGAGTCCGGGTCCCAGTTGTAGATGTCCCCGCCAGCGGTGGGAATCTCGTTCCAGGTGGTATTGCCTGTGTAGATGTGACCGTATTCCTGGTGGAACATGCCGGCATTTAACGAACTTTCCAACGCCTGCTGAACTTCCGCACTGCTGGGCCAGATGTCGCGCAGATGCACAGGTTGGCCGTCTGATCCCACGCCAATCGGTTCGTTGATCAGATCAATGTCCGTGGTGCCTGCCAGGGCATAAGCCACCACCAGCGGCGGCGACGCCAGATAGTTGGCGCGCACTTCGGGATGGACGCGCCCGGAGAAGTTGCGATTGCCGCTGAGAACGGCGGCAGCCACAATGTCTCCTTCCTTAACTGCTTTGGATACCGCCTCTGGCAGGGGGCCAGAGTTACCAATACAGGTGGTGCAGCCATAACCAACGGTGTTAAAGCCCAGCGTCTCCAGATATGGCGTCAGGCCAGCGGCGTCCATGTAATCGGTAACGACTTTGGAGCCGGGGGCCATGCTGGTCTTGACATACGGTTTGACGCGCAGTCCTTTTTCCACTGCTTTTTTAGCTAAAATGCCGGCGCCCAACATCACGCTAGGATTTGACGTGTTGGTGCAACTGGTGATGGCGGCAATGACCACTGCGCCATGTCCAATTTCCGCGCGATGCCCATTGGACACAATTCCCTTGCGCTCCAGATCCGCGTCGCTCAGGGCGTAGCCCCGTTCTCTCACGGGTGCGCGCAGCGCCTGGTGGAAGGTTTCTTTCATATCTGCCAGACGGATGCGGTCCTGCGGGCGCATGGGCCCAGCCAGACTGGGTTCCACGCTGTTCATGTCCAGTTCTAGCGTGTCTGAATAGTCGGCGTCGGGCATTGCCTCAGTATAGAACAACCCCTGAGCCTTCATGTACGTTTCTACCTGCGCGATTAGCGTCTCTGAGCGCCCCGTGCGCCGCAGATAGCGCAAGGTTTCTTCGTCTACGGGGAAGAATCCCATCGTCGCTCCATACTCAGGGGCCATATTGGCGATGGTGGCCCGGTCGGGCAGACTCAAGGCGCGGATGCCGGGTCCATAGAACTCCACAAACTTACCCACGACGCCTTTTTGCCGCAGCATCTGTGTCACCACCAGCACCAGGTCGGTAGCCGTGGCTCCTTCGGGCAGGCGTCCGGTTAACTTAAAGCCAATGACCTCTGGCGTCAGCATGTAAATTGGCTGCCCCAACATGGCGGCTTCCGCCTCAATACCGCCCACGCCCCAGCCTAGAACGCCCAGACCGTTAATCATGGTGGTGTGAGAGTCTGTGCCTACCAGGCTGTCAGGGTACAGCACGACCTCATCCCCTTCTCGCGTGGACATCACCACTGTCGCCAGATATTCCAGGTTTACCTGATGCACAATGCCGCTGGCCGGGGGGACGACGCTAAAGTTATCAAACGCTTGCTGCCCCCATTTGAGGAATTCATACCGTTCGCGGTTGCGTTCGAACTCTTTTTCGGCGTTGATAAAAAGCGCCGCCGCTGAGCCAAAGGTGTCTACCTGTACCGAATGGTCAATGACCAGGTCTACGGGCACCTGCGGATTGATTTTGGCCGGATCGCCGCCCATGCGGGCCATGGCGGAACGGAGGGCGACCAGGTCAACGACTGCCGGCACGCCTGTGAAATCCTGCAAAATGACGCGGCCCGGTTTGAAAGGAATTTCGTGCTGGCCCACGTCTTTGGCGTTCCAGTTTGCCAGTTGCATCACGTGTTCTGGCGTGACGATAAAATCGTCGCAATGGCGCAGCAGGGCTTCGAGCAAAATTTTAATGGAGTATGGCAGCCGCTCAAGATGGCCGATGCCGTCTTCGCTAAGTTTGCCCAGGCGATAGTAAATCTGGTCCTGACTGCCGGGCAAAAGCGCGCGGGACTGGAAGTGATCTCTTTTACTCATTTGTTTACCTCGTTCAATGCAGCGACCAGGGCGCAGCCTGTAGGCGCGCGCTGATCTGGCTTTATAGCTGTTACTGGCGTTGGCGGGTTGGCAGCCAACAGGTTCATTATAACCCAAACCAGGTTTTATGTGGGAATGCCCCGCTTGCCGAAAATTGGGTACAATGGATGGGAATTCGCTCTGGCGCTGCCGGCATCACCCAAATCACGTCAGGATCAAACAACATGGATATTTCCCTCATCGGTTTTTTTGTTATGGTCATCATCCTGTTTGTGGTGGTGGGGCGGTTCGCCCATGCCATACAACACATGGTGCGAAACCCGGAATTTCGGCTGCTGCTGCTGGCGGCGCTGGTTACGTTGATCTCTGGCATGTTCTTCTACCGCCGTTTTGAAGGCTGGTCGCTGCTGGATTCCCTCTATTTTAGCGTGATTACCTTGACGACGGTGGGATATGGGGATTTTGCGCCGCAGACGAATGCCGGCAAACTTTTCACCATTGTCTACATTATTGTGGGCCTGGGTATTTTGGCTGCCTTTATCACCACCGTCGCCAACATTGCCATTGAGCAAGACAAAAACCGCGCTGTACGCCGTATTTTGCCGTCCAAAACCA
>CAYQYJ010000017.1:22291-24012 GCA_964421605.1 uncultured Ardenticatenaceae bacterium
TACCCCCTCAAGAGTCAGATGGAGACGCCCATGCCTGAAACCATCCCTTTTTCCAACGTAGACACCGCCTGGCTGCAAATGGAAGACCCCACCAACCTGATGATGATCACGGGCATCTTACTGCTGGATCGCCCGGTGGAGTTCGCCCGGCTGCGCCAGACCCTTGAGTACCGCCTGCTGCCGCTGAGCCGCTTTCGCATGAAGGTGGTCAAAAGCCGTATACCGTGGCAGCTTCCCCGTTGGGAAACGGATCCCCATTTTAACCTGAGCTATCATTTGCACCGGATTGCCCTGCCGTCGCCAGGGGATCAGACCGCTTTACAGGAAGTTATCAGCAATTTCATGAGCATGGGGCTGGATTCCTCCCGTCCGTTATGGCAGTTCCACCTGATTGAAAACGTCGGCAGCGGCAGCGCTTTGTTGGGGCGCATTCATCACACCATTGGGGATGGCACCGCATTGGTGGCGGTGATGTTGTCGCTGATGGACATGCACCCCGACATGCCCCTCAAGCCGCCAGCAAAGGAATCAGACAACAAGATGTGGAATCCACTGGCGGCTATTTTGAACCCGACGCGAGCCGCCTGGAAACAGTCGCAAAAAATCGCCAGTACCATCCGCAGCGAAAGTGTTGAAGCCTTATTCAACCCGACCTACGCTATGGAACTGGCAGGTAAAGCGGCCAAAGGCGCATTCACTCTGGGCAAAGTGCTGCTGATGCCGCCTGACCCCCCTACCCTGTTCAAAGGCAATTTGGGCGTGCAAAAGCGAGCCGCCTGGTCGCGTACGCTGCCGCTCAAAGATATTAAAGTCATTGGCAAGATGATGGACGCCAAAGTTAACGATGTGCTATTAACGGCTATGACGGGCGCGCTGCGCCGCTATATGATGCAGCGGGGCGAGCCGGTTGATGGCCTTGACTTTCGGGCGGCAGTGCCCGTCAACTTGCGTCCCATAGAGCGGTCGCTGGAGTTGGGAAATGAGTTTGCGCTGGTATTCCTTCCCCTGCCTGTGGGCATTGCAGACCCGCATAATCGGCTGATAACGTTGAAAAAGCGGATGGACGCCATTAAAAATTCGCCAGAGGCGGCGATCACATTCGGCATCCTCAACCTGGTGGGGGTGTCTCCGCAGCAGATTGCGGATCAGATTGTGTCCTTGTTTGGCAGCAAAGCCACCGCTGTCATGACGAATGTGCCCGGCCCAGGTATGACGCTTTACCTGGCAGGCGCGGCAGTAGATAATATGATGTTTTGGGTTCCGCAGTCGGGGCGGCTGGGCCTGGGGGTAAGCATTATCAGTTATGCGGGTCAGGTGACGCTGGGCGTAGCCACCGATGCCGGCCTGGTTCCTGACCCGGAAGCCATTATTGAGGGGTTCCATGATGAGTATGAGGCGTTGATGGGGTTGGTGCGACGGGCGGAGGCGGGGGAGGCGCCTGTGCCGGCATCCGCCGACGACAATCTGGCGCAGACTCTGGCGCAGTTGACGGCGTTAGAAGGGCATTTGACGGAAATGGAAACCGCCGCCGCGCCAACGGCCTCCGAGACCGCGCGCTGCCAGGGCGTAACCAAAGCGGGCCAACCCTGCCGCAACCGCCCCCTACCCGGTGCGACCTTCTGCCGCCACCACCAACCCTAGTGGTGCAACAAACAAGTTTTATGGAGTTCGCATCCTCAGATGCGAACATCGGGCGTCTTGCGAAAAACTCGGCTGCGTAC
>CAYQYJ010000018.1:0-23840 GCA_964421605.1 uncultured Ardenticatenaceae bacterium
GAATAACGACAATCGTGCCGGCAGGAATCGCGCGATAAAGGGTTGCTTCCAGGCGCGGCTCCTGCCTGGCCCACACATTCCCCGTTGCCAGAAAGACAACAGGCGTACTGGTTAGCGGCGGTGAAGTCAGGGTAGGCTCGATAGTAGCGGTGGCGCTCGGAAGCCCTGTGGCTGTCGGCGACGGTTCACTTGTGCGTGTTGGCGAAGATGTCGCTGTTGGCTGGCGAGTTGCCGTTGGCGTAGCGGTAGGTGTAACCGTGGCTGTAGCAGTAGGCGTTGGTGTAGCTGTAGTGGTAGCCGTCGGAGATGGGCCTGGAAAGGCTACGGGCCAAAGTTGAATGGTAAAATAGAGATAAAAGCAAGCCACTAAGATGAAGAACAGGCCGGCAATGCCGGCAGCCGCTGCCGCCAGCCGCTGCCGCCGGCTCAGGGGCGTCGCCGCCGCGGAACCGGGAACCCGGCCCACACGCGCGCAAAAATCTTCCAACCGGGGCCGCAAATCCGGCAGCATGGCTGGGTCGCCTGTATAATGCCGCAAGGCGGTCCCATGCTGTACGTGTAACTCCGCCGCCAACTCGTGCAGTTGCGCCCGAAATCCTTCTGGCTCCACGCCCGTGATCACCGCAGCCACATACACCGCCGGCCCATCGCTGATAATAATGCGTTGATCGCCATACTGCACTTCATCCAGCTCTTCATCTTGCTGGCCTCGCCCAAACGAGTCCTGCGCAAAATCGCGAATGGCTGTTAGCATCCCACTGATCAGGTCCGTATCGCTCATCTCCAATGCCGCGCGCACACTTTGCGCCACCAACAAGCCAGAGTCATGTTGAATGACAAACAAGCCGCGGAGCGCAAAAGGCAGCGACTGGCGCAGAGTCAGCGCGCCAGGGTCCACTCCCTGCAGCCGGGCCAGAGCCATACGAATAACCCCTTCCGGCCCGAAAGTTCGGTTCAGGCGGGCATCAATATTACGTTGCAGTTCCAGCGTAAACTCGGTCAAAGCCCGTTGAATCGTACTACCAATAATCGGGTAAAGCGACTCCACCATCTCCTGGCGCGAATCCCGAATCTGCACCCGTATCGCCTCGCCCATAACTGGTCCCAGCGCCTCAGCCATCTCTTCGCGGCGTTCATGGATAGCCTGCCCCACCAAATCGCCCATCAAAGGCTTTATCTGAGCAATAGTGGCTTCTGGGCTATCTGGCACCAACCCGCGCAGCGTCTCCAGGGACGCTTGCAGCATCTCCAGCCGCTGCTGATGCCCGGCAATTTGCGCCTGTTCCGCTTCCAGTTCGGCAGCAATACGCTGGTCCAAAGCAGCCAGGTCAGCAACCAGAGCAGTCCGCGCTGCTTCGCTATCTGCAGCCAGCCCCTGCAGCAGACGCTGCAAAGCGTCAAGCTGCATCTGCTGCTCGGACAGCAAAATAGCCCGAATGGCCGCCACGCCGAGCGGCTGTGCCGCTGGCTGTCCAGATTCAGGGGCGTCTTGGGATGCAGACAGGTTCCACATGGGCGCAGCGGTCAATCATTCTCCTGAGGCGCTGCTTCGCCGCGTCCCTGCAAATTCTGGCCCATTGCCACTAACATTTGCCCCAGGTCGTGGCGCGAGGTCTTTTTGTCATCCAGCCAGGCGGACAATGTGAGGAGTTCCTGACGCAAATCTTCGTCACGCTGGCGCGCTTCATTTTGAAAAGCCAGCAGGCGATTGCTCTGGTCAGCCCCCAGGCGATCAACCCTATCGCTCAACTCGCTCTTTGTTCCCTGAATCTGTTCCACCAACTCCTGACGCAAAGCGTCGAGCGCTGCCATCAATTCCTGCTGTACCTCGCGCAGCAAAGTGGTTTGCGTTTTTTCCTGCCGGCTCAGGCGGTCGCCCCAATCGCGCTGCGCTTCGCTCAAATCAGCCGCCTGGCGCGTCGCCTGTTTTTCGATCTCCGCTGTCAACGCTTTGCGCGCTTTGGTCAGATTATCCTGGGTAGCAGACTCTAGCTTGCCAATTTTGGCGTGAATCGTATCGTCTAGTTCCCGCCGCACCGCTTCTAATCTCTGTTCCAGATCATTCAGGCGCTGCTCAGTGGCTCGCGCCTGGTTGCCATAAAGTATTTCCTGCAGGCGAGACAACTCGCTGTCAACCTCGGCGCTGTTAGCCGCGGCGGCAGCGGATACACCAGACACAACTTTTTGTTGAGGCATAAAAATCTCCTTGTGGCACAGTATAGGCGTTATTTGGTATGCTTATTTTATGCGACAACTATCATTATGGAAAGCAGTTGGATTGTTATGGATAATTTTGTGGGGCGTGGGCTGTTCCCTGGCTGGGTCTGAGACAGTCAACGCCCCAGCCGCGGACTCATTGGCTGCGGCGGCTAAGGCCACGATAGTTCTACCGGCTGCAAACGCCACAGAAATCACAACTGAGGCTGGGACTGCGATCCGCGTAGAGGCCACTGTAGAAGAGATTCTGACCACGCTGCCGCCGCCGCCTACGACAGATGTGGGCGCAGGAACCGAGAGGGATGGTCAGCACAATGACCTGTTAGCATCGAACGCTACTGGTTCAGCCAGCCAGACGCCCAGCCCCGCTGCCAGCCAGACACGCAATCATACGGCTACACCGGTGTCCACCGCCACCAGCACAACCACGCCCACGATGACGCCGCCGCCCTCTCCCGTTCCGGTTGAGCGCCGCTGCCCCAATCCAGCCCCCAGCAAACCAGAGTATAACCATTTCTGGCTTTCTAACCGGATATGGCCCACACCAGCGCCCACACCCGAAACTCATTTCTGGCTGTCTAAGCCGCTGCCTGGCGGAGGGCGGCTGATCACCAGCCAGATTTTGCCTTACGGCTTTGATGGGTTGGGCAGGTATCTGTTACATAATGGCGCAGATATGGCTGAGCCGATGGGAACGCCCGTGCTGGCAGTAGCTGATGGCACAGTGGTCGTAGCCCAATCAGATGAGCAGGAGCTATATGGTTGGCGTTGTAACTGGTATGGGCATCTGGTGGTTATTGAACTAGACGAAACCTGGCAGGATCAACCGCTCTTTGCCCTATATGGACACATCGTCAATATGGTGGTCGCCCCTGGGGAGCGCGTCGTGCGCGGGCAGCAAGTAGCCGAAGTGGGCATTGGCGGCGCGGCTATTGCCCCCCATCTCCATTTTGAACTGCGGGTGGGTGAAAACAGCTTCAACGCCACGCGCAATCCGCTGCTGTGGCTTTCACCTGGCGAAACGCGTGGCGTTATTGCCGGACGGCTGATCGATCCGGAAGGGCGTCCCTGGCAGGGGCAACCTGTACAGGTCCGGCGCATAGGCCCACCGGATGAAGCGGGAGTCGCGGGAACGGAGGGAGAATCTCCTGCCACAGAAGGATCAGATACCATGACTGCCTGGACCTACCTGGACGATCCGCAGCACATCATTCATCCAGACGAAGGGTTTGCCGAAAACTTTGTCTTGTCCGACCTGCGGCCCGGCGTGTATGAACTGTCGTCTACCGTACAAGGCGAAACGTATCGGGGGGAAGTGGAAGTGTTTGCCGGCAGCGTCAGCGCTGTAGAACTCAAGACCCAACCCTTCAAAACGCCCACACCCGACGCGACTTCCGGGGGCGATACCGATTCACCATGATTCACCAACAAGCAGGTTCCGTCCTGGCAGTCGTCGCATTGACCAATCCAGGCAATAACTGATACAATGCCGGCATCAGTACACCTGTTGGGAAAAGTGTGCTGTTGTTACTGTCATATGTGAGGACAACCATGCTAACGAATTTGCGCTTACAGAATTTCAAGTCCTGGAAAGATACAAAAGATATCCGTCTGGCTCCCTTGACAGGATTGTTTGGCGCAAACAGTTCCGGCAAAACAAGCCTGCTCCAATTCTTGCTGATGTTAAAGCAAACAGCCGAATCTGCGGACCGCTCTCGCGTACTGCATACGGGCGACGACCGCGCTTATGTAGACCTGGGAACTTTTTATGATTTAACCTATCGGCATGAAGAGAGCGATACCCTTCTATACGCCTTAGAATGGCAGTTAAGGGAACCTCTCAACATCAAAGACCCGGAGCAGGAAAGCGCCAGGCTTTTTCAGATCAAGAAGCTGCAATTCGAAGCAACCGTTCGCAACGTAGCAGGCGTCGTTCAAGTAGACAACTTCAGCTACCGGTTTGATGGGCGACAGTTTGGCATGGAGCGACGCTCCAACAGTGATAAGAAAGACGACTATAGCCTGCTCTTTGCCGGCTATGATCTCAAGCGAACCCGGGGGCGACCGTGGCTACTGCCCCATCCAGTAAAAAGCTACGGCTTTCCCGACCAGGTAAACGCCTACTATCAAAATGCTGGATTTCTGTCTGAGCTTGTTTTAGCTCTTGAGGAGCAATTTCAACAGATATTCTACTTAGGACCGCTACGGGAATATCCAAACCGTCAATATTTGTGGGCCGGGGACCGACCGCGAGATGTGGGCAGCCGCGGCGAACAGGCTGTATCCGCGCTTCTGGCGTCCCGCCGCGCTGGCAAGGTTATTCGCCGCGGCAGAGGGCGAACTAACCAGACGGTAGAGGAATGCGTGGCAATGTGGTTAAAAACGTTGGGGTTGATCCACGGTTTTGATCTAAAACCCATTGCCGAAAACCGAAAAGAGTATGAAGTGCGCGTGCGTCGCACAGCCAGTTCACCTGAGGTTTTGATAACTGATGTTGGCTTTGGCGTCTCCCAAATTCTGCCCGTGCTGGTATTATGTTTTTACGCGCCTGAGGGATCAACCCTCATCCTGGAGCAACCAGAGATCCATTTGCATCCGGCTGTGCAGGCTGGTCTGGCAGACGTGTTTATTGATGCTATAAAGACACGTAAGGTTCAGATTATTCTGGAAAGCCATAGTGAACATCTTCTTCGTCGTTTGCAGTTACGAATCGCAGAGGAGAGACTGTCACCCGAACAAACGGCTCTATATTTTGCGGCTATCTCAGATCGGGGCATATCGCATCTGCAGCAGCTAGACCTGGACTCATTCGGCAACATTCGCAACTGGCCCGACAACTTCTTTGGCGACGAAATGGGGGACCTGGTGGCCATGACCGAAGCAGCCATGCAGCGGCAAATGGAGTTAAGCTAGGGTGAAGGTCATTGTGGATACCAATGTAGCCGTTGTTGCCAACCAAAGAGATACAACTGCTGCACTCCTATGTGTCGCTACTTGCGCCCGCCGCCTGCAAGTAATCACAAAGGAGCATATTTTGGTATTAGATCAGGGATGGCATATCTTAAACGAGTACAAGCAAAATTTGCGACCAGAAGGTCAACCCGGCGTGGGAGACGCTTTCTTCAAGTGGGTATTAACAAACTGGGCAAACCCGGCGCACTGTGAGCGAGTACATATAACGCTCAATCCTGAACGGGAGGATGACGCCGATTTCGTTGAGTTTCCAGACGATCCCCGATTGGCCGGGTTTGATCGTTCAGATCGAAAGTTTGTAGCTGTAGCCCGATCCCACGCAGAACATCCTCCCATTTTGAACGCCGTGGATACAGATTGGCGAGATTATTTCGACGTTCTCGCTGAACACCAGGTAACGATTGAGTTTTTATGCCCAGAGGAAATGTAATTCGTTGAAGTTATCAGGAGAAGAAGATGCGAGTAATCATCACCGGCGGCAGCGGCTTAATTGGACGAGCGCTCACACAGAGTCTGGCGCAAGATGGACATGAAGTGATCGTGCTAACGCGGGATCCAGAGAAGGTGACCGAATTGCCGGCATCTGCCAGAGCAATCCAATGGGATGCGCGCACGGCTACGAGCTGGGGGCATCTGGCAGATGGGGCGTGGGCCATTGTGAACCTGGCAGGCGCGGGCATCGCCGGGGATGGCTTGATACCGCAGCGCTGGAGCGAGCGGCGAAAGCAGATATTGCGAGACAGCCGTCTCAATTCTGCCGCCGCCGTCATAGAGGCTATCGCCGCTGCCGCGCAAAAACCTGCCGTTTTACTGCAAGCCTCCGCCGTGGGGTACTATGAGGTTCACACCGACAACCGCGACGTGACGGAATCTACGCCGCCTGGGCGCGGTTTTTTGCCTGAGTTGTGCGTAGCCTGGGAAGCCAGCAGCGAAGCCGCCGCCGGCTACGGCGTGCGCCGCGTGGTGCTGCGTTCAGGACTGGTATTGAGCCAGGAGGGAGGGATTTTGCCGCGCACGGCGCTGCCTTTCCGGCTCTTTGTAGGCGGGCCTATGGGCAGTGGGCAGCAATGGATGCCCTGGATACACATCGAAGACCAGATACGAGCCATGCGCTTCCTGCTGGAAAATGAGCAGGCCAGCGGGCCGTACAACTTAAGCGCGCCAGCGCCTGTGCGGAACAAGGCGTTTGGTCAGGCAATTGGGCGTGCGTTGAAACGTCCTGCTTTCTTGCCCCTGCCGGCATTCGCCCTGCGGCTGGCATTAGGCGAACTGGCGCACACCCTGTTGACCGGTCAACGAGCCATGCCGCAACGTCTGCAAGCCGCCGGATTTCAGTTTCACTACACAGAGATAGATAAGGCGCTGCAGGATTTGTTATGAAAGCGCACGTCTACGGGGTCAGACATTCACGTTGATGGCGCTGCCAGACTCATAACGGCGCAATCCCCGGTAGAAAACCAGCGCCCCCAACGCACAAAAGAAAGCAGCGCCAGCCGCCAGCCACAACAACAGCGCCACACTTCGTTCGGTGACCGCGTTAACAGGCACGGCTCCCACAAAAGCCGCCGGAATCAGCGTGTAGAGCAGCAGGCGCGTCGTGCCCGAAAAAAGGGTATTGGGGTAAAGCGCAAACGTAATGAGGGCGTTGGTAGCCTGCATACTAAACTGCTGCGCATTGCCCATGAAGAAAGCCATTGACCCCACCAACACGCCATAACCGACATAGAGGCAGGCAGCCAGACAGGAGGTCGCCAGGAACATCAGAATTTCTACCGGATGGAAGCGCCCCGTGAACAGGTAAGCAACCAGACCAAAGGTAACGTCGCCAATGGCGCTGATACTCATGCGCGAAAAAATGACGTGCAGCAGCAAGTTGCGCGGCAGCGGCAGGTAGTAATCCAGCCGCCCCTGGGCAATGACATGAGCCAGAAAATAGCCCGTATTGCCCGCCAGCATCGTCGCCAATCCAAACCCAAGCGCCACTATGGCAAAGAGCAGGTAAATCTGATTGATGTCGTAGCCGCGCACCGCGCCAAACTTGTCAAAGAACAGCAGCCAGAAAATAAAGTAGATGCCATTATTGAGGAACATGCCCACAATCTGGGTGATAAACGAGGCGCGATACTCCATAGCTGAAGCCAGATTTACCCCCACCAGGTGGCGCACAAAACCCAATTCCAGACCAATTCGCCTGATAAGGGATGTCTTTTTTCGTTCTACAGAATAGGGATTGGTCATCAGGTTGGTCACAGACACTATCCCCCATTAATCGCCAGACGGCGCGTGGCCCAACGGTACTGCTGCCACAAAATCAGGCCCAAAATAGCCAGCCAGATTAGCCCACTAACCAGCAGTTGCCAGAATTGGGACCAGGTAAAGGCGACGAACAATCTGGCGGGGGCATAGGCAGTAAGCTGAAACGGCAGCAGCCCGGCCACTCGCTGCAGCCACTCAGGCAAGAAGTCAAGGGGAATGAGCAGCCCACCCAAAATGAACGTGATCTTCTGGTAAATCAGGCGAAAAGAACTGGTGTCTTCAGTAACAAAAGCCAACAAGCCAATGACACTGAGGATGCAGAAATCCACCAGGATGGCAATGAACAAGATGCCGAAGACAAAGGGGAGGTGCAGCAACGAAAGGGTAGGAATGCCGGCATAATACAAAGCCACAGGCGCGCCCAACAGGAAAATGAGCGACATGCGTAGCGCGGATTCCCCCAGGCCATTGCTAAAGTGATAAGCCAGGTAGTTATATGGCTTGCCAATGGTGTAGGCAATGGAGCCGTCTTTTACTTCTTGGGTGATATTCACGTCATGCCGAATCTGACCCAATTGCATCACTTCGGCAATGAGGAAATACCAGATGGTATCCGCCAGGGTCATGCCGGCAATTTCCGTCACCCCCTGCGCGGCAAAAGCCACCCGCCACAACTGGGCAAAGATGAACATGAACAGCAGAATGAGAAAAGCGCGATTGAGCGCATCCCATACATAAGCCAGTTGGTTTTGCAGATTGGTCAGAGCAATGGCGCCATACTTGACGCCTGCGACACGCAGACGGTAAATCATAGTTGTTCACTGGCGGCTGCCGGCAATCAGACGACAGTATAAATCTCGCGGATAATCTCTTCCATCGGTGGGTCGGCAATGTTAATGTCTACACACGGGGCTACACTCATTAGCTCCTGCACCACCGCCTCCACGCGCCGTTGGCGGCTGTCAAACTCCAGCTTGACGCCATACGTGCCTTGTTTCAGCACCGTGACGCCCGGCAAACTAAGCGGGCCGGTAAGCGCCTCCGCAAAACGCACGTCCACAATTTTGCGGCGCAAGAACTGCCGTTTTAACACCGATGTGCGGTCGTCAAAAATAATGCGACCATGGTTGACCACAATGACGCGACGGCACAACTTCTCAATATCGCCCGCGTCGTGGCTGGTGAGAAAAATAGTCGTTTTGTCCAGTTCGTTCATATCCTGGATCGCCTGTCGAATCTGTTCTTTTGCTATCACATCCAGGCCAATCGTGGGCTCATCCAGGAAAATGACGCGCGGGCGGTGCAGCAGCGACGCCACAATCTCGCACTTCATGCGTTGTCCCAGGCTCAATTTGCGCACAGGTACAGCCATCAACTCTTGAATCTGGAATGCCTCCACCAGAAAATCCCGCCGCTGCTGGTAAGCCTTCATGTCTAACTCGTAGATGCGGGCAAACAGGCGAAATGTGTCCTCTGGCGGCAGGTGATACCAGAGTTGGGGCTTTTGCCCAAAGACGGAACCAATGTGATAGGCAAGCTGCCGCCGCTGCTGCCAGGGCACGTAACCCAACACAGTCGCCTGCCCGCGGCTAGGGAAGAGGATACCCGTCAGGATTTTGATAGTCGTGGATTTGCCGGCTCCGTTTGGCCCAATAAAACCCAGTATTTCACCTGCTTCCAGGGCAAACGTAATATCGCGCACCGCTTCCACCTCCGTGGTAACGGGCTTCCAGACAGCCTGCCAGCTTCCGCGCAGGCCCGGCGCTTTCTTTTTCACGGTAAACGTTTTGCCCAAACCCTGGACAGAAACAATATTCATACGGGCATCATCCGCCATGCGACTATTCGATGAGCGTTTGCCCCGTCATCTCTGGCGGCTGCGGAATGCCCATCAAGTCCAGAATGGTCGGCGCTATGTCTGCCAGGATGCCGCGTGGACGCAGCATAAAGTATTCGTCGCCAATGACAAAGAGCGAAACTGGGCTGGTGGTGTGATACGTGTGGGGTATGCCTGTTTTTTCATCCACCATACGCTCACAGTTGCCATGATCCGCCGTAACAATAGCGACGCCTCCTTTGGCATTGACCGCCGCCACCAACCGCCCTGCACACTCGTCCACCGTCTCCACCGCTTTAATGGCGGCAGCCAACACACCTGTATGCCCCACCATGTCTGGATTGGCAAAGTTAACCAGGATAAAATCATCGTCGTGGGTGCGAATGCGTTCCTCAATGGCTTGCGTCAAGGCGTAGGCGCTCATTTCGGGTTGAAGGTCGTAAGTAGCCACTTGCGGCGATGGTATTAAGATGCGATCCTCACCAGCAACGGGCGTCTCCAAACCGCCATTGAAAAAGTAGGTGACGTGGGCGTATTTTTCCGTCTCGGCGGCGTGGATTTGCCGGCAGCCACGTTTACTCAACACTTCAGCCAGCGGGTTGGTGATGTCTATGTCTGGGAAGATTACCGCAACGGGGAAGTCCGCCTCATAAGCCGTCATCGTCACCAGGGTCAGGTCAGGAATATATTCCCGCGCAAAACCGTCGAACTCCGGATAAGCAAAGGCGCGCACAAGCTGGCGCATCCGGTCGGCGCGAAAGTTGTAAAAGAGCAGGCAATCGCCAGGCTTGACGCGCACGTCCCGCGCCGATGCGATTATCACGGGGGCGATGAACTCATCGGTCACATCCTGCGCGTGAGCAGCGGCAATAGCCGCACTGGCGGAAGCAAAGGAGTCGCCTTCATGGTTGGCAATGACGTTATAGCCCCGCTGGGTGCGCAGCCAGCGCTTGTCTCGATCCATGGTGTAGTAGCGTCCGCCGACGGAGGCGATTTGGCCTACGCCCAGGTCAGCCAGTTTTTGTTCCAGGTCTGCCGCGAAGCCAGCAGCGCTGCGCGGCGGGGTGTCCCGTCCATCGGTGATGACGTGCAGGATGGGATCAAGGTGGTGGTTTTTCGCCAGTTCTAGCAGCGCGTAAAGGTGGCGGTCGTGGCTGTGCACGCCGCCGGGACCTAGCAGGCCAATCAGGTGCAGCTTGCCATTAGTTTGTTTAACCTTGTGCAGGGCGGTGGATAATGCCGGCATCTCCGCCAACCCACTCTCCCGAATCGTTTTGTCAATGCGCGTTATATCCTGGTAAATAATGCGGCCTGCGCCCAGGTTCAAGTGCCCCACTTCGGAGTTCCCCATCTGTCCCTGCGGCAGCCCTACCGCCTCCCCGGAAGCATCTACAATGGAGCGCTCCAGGGTGCGCATCCACCTGTCATAGTTCGGCGTCCGCCCCTGGACAACGGCGTTGCCATGTTCCATTTCACGTATGCCCCATCCATCCAAAATGAATAGGGCAACTGGTCGGTATTGCATTGTATTGTCCCTCATGTTGGGAGGAGTTGGGGGAAAGGCAAATGCCGGCATCCCCAAACGCCATCTCCAACCACACATTTCTATAAACCACTCAATACCGCACCCAACAAGCAAGCGCGGTAAGCATTTGTTCCATTATAAGCCAAACACCCTGGAATTTCACCGCGCATTCTTTACTGATATTGCCGAGAGCATACGAAAGTCTGAAAGGATCAGGTACATTGGCGCATCACACTTGTAGGGTAGCTGCCAATCAAAAATGTGACAGGTCTCATGTAGAAAACAGGTGGCATTTGACACTCCCCTGACTGCCTGAGCACTTATAGGTTCCAGGCTCTCCAAAACAAAAAACGGTGGGGTCTCCACCGTTTGTCTAGCTCCTCAGGTTGGACTCGAACCAACAGCCCTGCGGTTAACAGCCGCATGCTCTGCCATTGAGCTACTGAGGAATAGGTTTTATGCGCACTTCCGTGCAGCGTCGGGTATTATATCAAAGCCGTTTGCCGTGTCAAGACGCGAACAACTCAGCAGCTCGGGGGCGCGCTTTGTTCTTCCCAGACTGGAGCAGTCTTGAAGACTGCTCCAGTCTTCTCTTTGCGTCTTAGACAGTTTTGCGCTAAAACCGTTTCTTATGTCTCTGGACGTAGAGCAGCTTCTTTATGCCTATATGCGCGGCGTCTTTCCTATGGATCATGATGGGGAAGTATATTGGTATGATCCCGATCCACGAGCGATCATTCCGCTGGACACTTTTCACACGCCGCGATCATTGCAGCGGACACTGCGGAAAGGGTTGTTTGAAGTGAGACAAGACACCGCTTTCCAGGCTGTGATGACGGCTTGCGCGCGCCCGGGGCCTGGGCGCGAAAAGACGTGGATCAGTGTGGAATTCATTAGCGCTTACGCACAACTACACCGGCTGGGGTATGCGCACAGCGTGGAAACGTGGCGAGATGGGCGGCTGGTAGGCGGCCTCTATGGCGTAGCCATACGCGGCTTGTTTGCGGGCGAGAGCATGTTCAGTCAGGAACGGGACGCCAGCAAAGTGGCGTTGGTCCATCTGGTATGGCATTTGCGCCGGCGCGGCTTTGTGCTGTTGGATACACAGTTTATGACGGAGCATCTGCGCCGCTTTGGCGCAGTGGAAATTCCGCGCCAGGCGTATCGGCGGCGGTTGGCGGCGGCTTTGCGTGCGCCAGTTTCTTTTTAGGCGGCAATTATTTGAGGAGAACGCGGCAATGAGTAAGGGTGTAATTGAGCGCGGCATCCCACGGCGGGGTAACTGGTTCACCGGGCAAATTGGCAAGGGTATCCTACGCTGGATGGGCTGGCGGCTGGCTGGCGATTTGCCTGATCTGCCCAAAATAGTAGCCATTGTGGCCCCACACACGTCTAACTGGGACTGGATTCTGGGGATGGGGGCCATGTTTGCCTGGGGCGTGCGTATTGCCTGGCTGGGCAAAGATTCGCTGTTTCGGGGTATCATGAACCGCCCGATGCGCTGGCTAGGCGGCGTCCCTGTGGATCGCAGCGCCGCGCAAGGAACGGTGGTCCAAATTATTGATGAATTTCGGCGGCGCGACCAGTTGGTGCTGGTTGTGTCGCCGGAAGGGACGCGAAAAAAAGTCAGCCGTTGGAAAACAGGTTTCTATCATATCGCTTACGGGGCGGGTGTGCCCATTTGCCCCATTTCTCTGGATTATGCGCAGAAGATTATCACGCTGCACCCTTTGTTTTATCCCCAGGGTAATGCCGAAGAGGAAATTGACCAACTGCGGGAGATGTTTCGTCACGTTCCAGGAAAGTTCCCGCATCATTAAGCGCCTGGTGTTCTGTGCCTGACTTCTACTCAAGCCAGACGATCCAATCCGCTCAGGAGACATGATTGACAATACTGCCGGCATCATTCTCTTACGGAGATAGCATTATGGAGACGGTCATCATTGTGCATGGCGGGGCTGGGGCTTGGAAGTTGGATTCAAAGCGACTGGTAGAGGGGATAGCGGCTTGTCAGGCGGCAGCCAGGCGAGGGCAGGAAATTTTGCAGGCAGGGGGTTCGGCGTTGGATGCGGTGGAGGCGGCGGTGTGCATTTTGGAGGATTGTCCGGCGTTGGATGCCGGCATTGGCAGCTACCTCAACGCCAACGGGGAGATCGAAATGGACGCCTTGATTATGGATGGGCGCAGCCTCGACCTGGGCGCGGTGGCTGCCGTGCAGCGGGTACGCCATCCTATCAGCCTGGCGCGTCTGGTCATGACGCAAACCGAACACGCCGTGCTGGTGGGCGCAGGCGCCGAAGCGTTTGCCGACCGCATCGGATTTCCGCGCTGCACCCAGGAAGAACTGCTGGTGAGCGAAGAGTTAGCCCGCTTTTACGAACTGCGCCAGGACCCCGATTATGAGACAGTCTCCATTTTTGTGGAACCCGGGGCGATGGGGGACACCGTGGGCGCAGTCGCCCTGGACAGCAGCGGGAACCTGGCCTGCGCCACGTCTACGGGCGGCACGCGGCAGAAGCTGCCCGGACGGGTAGGAGACAGTCCGCTCGTGGGCGCGGGCGGCTATGCGGACAACCAGACTGCCGCCGTCAGCGCCACTGGCTATGGCGAAGCGATTATGAAAGTGTTGTTGAGCAAGCAAGTGTGTGATTTTGTGGCGGCGGGGCTGCCGGCGCACCAGGCATGCCTGGCAGCGCTGGACGTGCTGGAAAAGCGAGTCAATGGGCGGGGTGGATTGGTGGCGGTTGACTATCAAGGGCAAATTGGCGTGGCGTTCAATACCGACGCCATGCCTTACGCCTATGCCATGGGCGCAGCGGCACTAATTGGCGGCCGGTAAATTCAAATCTTCTCTCTGATGGAATACTGATTTATGCTCTCGGCGAGTATAAACCTTAGCGGCCGTGCAAGGCAAAGGCTAACAAATCATCCAGTTTGCACGTTGCCAGGCCAATGACATGATCCCCACCCCCATAAAAGACATAGACCATGCCATCTACAACCGGGTTGGCGTTGGAAAAGACGACGTTGGGCACATCCCCTCGTAGCTCCCACAACTCTTCAGGCCAGAAAATGGCGCTGCGCGGCCGCGCCATCACCTTCGTCGGATCGTTCGAATCTACCAGGCAAACGCCAAACTTGTAGATGTGGTCGGCGTTGTAACCATGATTAAGCAATAACCAGCCTTCGCTCGTGGCAATGGGCACGCCGTTACTGCCCACACTCTTGTTATCCCAGGTGTCAGGTTCATCCTGGCGCGGGCCGTAGATCAAAGCCATATCCTCTTCACGCCAGGTACGTAAATCATCCGAGTAAGCGATCCAGACATCAGGCCAGCGGCGATGCAGGGCGGCATAGCGGCCGCCAATCCGGCGCGGAAACAGCACATGATCTTTGTTATCTTCCCCCCGCACGATAGGCCCGAGCCGTTCCCAGGTAATGAGGTTATCGCTCACGGCAATCATGGGCAGGATACCGCCCCCGGCATGGGTTGGCTTCGGCCCACTAAATTCCCGGCCATAGGCCGTATAGCACATGTAGAAGCGGCCATCCAGGTACGTCACCCGCGGGTCTTCAAGGCCGCGTGAATCCGTACCGTCTATCGGACTCAGCACCGGCTGGCGCAAACGATTCCACTGCACGCCGTCGGCGCTCACAGCATAACCAATGCGGCTGATCCAATCCAACCCTTGTGCCCGGTAATGCATGTGAAACAGGTCGTTATGGTAAATAACCGATGGGTTAAAGACGTTAGTGCATTCCCAGGGAGACGTCAGGTCAGGAAGCAAGAGCGGATTGGCAGGATGGCGTTGCAGTTTCATGCTGTTTAGCCTCCTGGAGGTTGCGAAACCTGCGGGAGGTTTGTTTTTTCTACCCGGAGGCGGTTTAAGACGGCATGGTTGGCAATGAGGGCAATGAGGAGTCCGCCTACAGCCACGATGATGAGGAAGAACAATGTTCCCAACACCACCACCCAAACCAGGAGCAACCCTAACGCCAGACTGAAACCGGGATTCCGTCCCAACATCACCGCCCCATTGCGTAGAGCCAGTTTTACCTGAGGTTGCTCCTGCTCAAAGAGAAAAGGCAGGGTGTAAAGTTGGAGAAGGAGCCAGGTCAGGAGCGCGGTCACGTACACCCCCTGCATCCAGGGAAGCAAACTCTGCGGCGCCAGTTGCCCCATTAGAATCACATCTCCCACCAGGAAAAAGAGGACAAAGAGATTGATAGTTCCCCAACGCCAGGCAACGCTAAAATAGCGGCGCAGAGCCGTCAGGAAATCACGCACATCCGTTGGTTCTTCATGCGCCAACCGGTTCGCCACATAAAACAGAGCCAGCGTTGCCGGTGGCCCTGTTACAACTAATCCATTCAACATCAGCCAGAGCAAATTTACCACCAATGTGGTAAAAATATCCTCTCCTACATGCCGCAACGCGACTCGGACCACCTGCCAGGCTTCCTTCATCTGTGAGTAACCAATCATTGTTAACTGGCAACTATCCCTTAACCCCTGCGTAAGCTGCCCCTTCAATGTAATATTTGCTGAAGATAAAGAACAACACCAGGATCGGGATGGCGTTAAACATCGCGCCGACTACGATCAGACTGTATTCCGACTTGTATTGTTGGCGAAAGGTTGCCAGGGCTACATTCAGCACCCACATTCGCGGCGCATCCAGGTACAACAATGGTGTCAAGAAATTGTTCCACATGCCCTGGAACTGCAAAATAAAGATCGTTAACAGTGCCGGACGGGCCAGCGGGAGCAGGACATCCTTGTAAATCTGAAAACGACTGGCCCCATCAATGGTAGCCGCCTCTTCCAGTTCGCGGGGCACAGCTTTGAAGAACTGGGTCAGCATAAAAATACCCCCGGCACTGACCAATCCCGGCAGAATGAGCGACCAATAGGTGTTGAGAAGACCCAGTTTAGCCATAAGAACAAAAGCCGGGATCACCGTCACCGCCCCTGGGATCATCATTGTCCCCAGCATAAAGTTGAACACACTGTCCTTACCAGGAAATTTAAGCCGGGCAAAGGCATAGGCGGCCATGGAGCAGAAAATGACCTGGCAACTGGCAATAATGACTGAGAGAAAAGCGGTGTTAAACAACCATCTGAGAAACGTTGCCCCTTCGCCAAAGTCCGTATTCCACACTTTGATCCAGTTTTCCACCCGCCACTCATTGGGCAAGAGTCGGGGAGGAAAAGCAATGATCTCAGATCCCGTTTTGAAACTGCCCAGGGCCGCCAGAATGAATGGGGTAAAGAGTACCATGCCGATAATGATCAAAAGAAGATAGCGCAAGACCAATTTGACATAGTAGCTGAGCGATTTACCAGCCGCGCTTATTTGAATGGGAGTCACTGTTTTAGCTGTCGTAGCCATCACACACCTCTCTGCCTGAGAGACAGGGATTCAAACTCCTGTCTGGTCGGAACCTCAAATGTCAACGGAACCTAATACAATTCCGATCCCCGCTCCAGATAACGGCGCTGAATGAAGGTAAGGGCAAAGATGATCACCCCCAAAATAAAAGCCAGCGCCGCACCATAGCCCATTTCAATGGGGCCTAGTTTGCCCAAGGCACGAGTAAATACCTCATACACCGGTGTATTGGTGGTACCCAGCGGGCCCCCGGCCGTAGCCAGAAAAATCTGGTCAAACACCTGAAGCGTGCCAATCGTGCCCAAGACGAGCACCAGGACGATGATGGGCCGGAGCATAGGTAGGGTGATACGCCAGAACTGTTGCTGACCAGTAGCCCCGTCAATGGATGCCGCTTCATAGATCGTCGGATTAATATCTTGTAGAGCAGCCAGGAACATAAGCATAAATGTAGGTGCTGTTGTGAAGATGTTTTGCGCCATCAGAGCCAT
The DNA here is from genome assembly GCA_964421605.1 of uncultured Ardenticatenaceae bacterium. Lineage (GTDB taxonomy): Bacteria > Chloroflexota > Anaerolineae > Promineifilales > Promineifilaceae > JAGVTM01. Next base: position 16,693 of record CAYQYJ010000018.1, read on the forward strand.
CCAGGCAATACTGGGGCCGCGCAAATACCAGAGGTCTGGGCCAATGGTTATGCCAAACTGAGCCACAATGAGCTGGATTAAGCCTCGCGGATCGCCTAACCAATCTACAGCCGTCCACTCAATACCCAGGACTCCTAACGCATTTTCCAGGAAATAGTTGAGGTAGCCTGTTTTGAGGTAAAGCCAGATAAAGATCAAGGTAATGACAACAGAAGAGGTCACGCTGGGTGCATAAAAGATGGTGCGGAAGAATCGCTTAAAACGCATGGGGGCGTTCAGCAAGACCGCGAGAAGAATGGCAATGGCTGTCTGAGTAGGCGTGACAATAATGGCAAACCAGAGGACGTTATGGAATGCCTGGAGAAAGGTTTCTTGCTGAAAGGCGCGCGTGTAGTTGTCTAGCCCTTGCCATTCCGGTTCGGTGAAGATGCTGTAATCGGTGAAGGAGATATAGAAAGCAAACAGAAGCACCCCCAGGCTAAAGGTCAACGTGACCAGGAGATAAGGGGCCAGAAAGCTGTAACCGGCAATCAACTCTCGTCTCTGAGTTGGTTTGTCCCACACTTTGCGGACGGTGCGAACAGCATAAACCCCTACTGCGGCCGCGATCACCCCCACCCCGACCATAAATGGCAGTCCTGTCTTAACTACCTCTTCCAGATACAAACCAAAGTCATTGGCAATGCGCGGATTGGTGCGAATGGGCGCATTCATCAGGGCAATGGCCAGCAGCACGAGTACAATCAAGACAAAAGCGCTTACCGCTGCCACATTTTTTCCAACTAGCGAGCTTTGCCTGGTCGGCATATCACACCTCCTTGCTGAGCGACCAGTTACCAGCACATTCATCGAAGACTAGTGTCCTGTCAGTTGCGATTTGATAGATTGGTTCAATCTGGGAGATTGAACCAATCTAATCCATCATTTTATGCTTGACGGGACCCTAGTTGCTGGTTACTGGTCAATGATTACGGACTCGCACCTTCATCCAATGCGGCTTGAGCTTCCTCTTGCGCTTGGGCAAAAGCGGCGTCTACATCCTGATCTCCCAGGAAAAGACGCTCCAACGCCTTGCTCACGGCATCGTTCACCCGCCCGGTGTTTGGCCCCCAGTACGCTACACGAGTGTCTTCCAGCAAACCACCCTGGGCAATGGCGCTGTCGTTTTCATCCTGCACCAGGTCAACCTGGTCGGGATGGGTACTGTAGGCAAAACCGGTAGAGACGATTTCCGCTTGATTCTCCCTGCCGGTGAGGAAGATGGTGAACGCGGCCGCGGCCGCCGGATATTCGGTAAAAGCATTCACGCCAATGGCATTGGTAAAGATGACATCGGCACGGGTAACCGGCCCTTGCGGTAACAGCACCGCTTTCCATTGCACATCGGCGTAATCGTTACGCATGAAGTTGACCATCCAGCCCCCTTCCAATGTCAGGCCTACCAACTTCTTGCCAATGGCTTCACCACACCAGCTTGCGCCAACATCCGCCGCCCGCACCAGACTGCCTTCTTCAAACATCTCCAATTGCATCTGCGCCATCTCTTTTACGGCGGGCGTATCCAATGTAGCTGTCGTGTAATCGTCACTGGCATAAGCGCCGCCATTGGAGAAGGCCAGGGGAGCAAAACGCGCCCAGTCGGCACCTTGACAGTAACCGCCAAAATCGGTGTTGTCGGCGATGGCTTTGGCCGCCGCACGCATATCTTCCCAGGTCCAGTCAGCAGTGGGTTCATCAATCCCCGCGGCCGCGAATACCTCCGGCAGGTAAATCAAGCCCAACGTACCCCAGTCCTTGGGTAGGCCATACGTTGCTCCATCTAAAGTGAAGATCGTTAACAGCGCCGGAATAAAATCATCACGGCTAACACCAGCGTCAGCCATGAATTCATCCAGGGCCAAAAGTTGGCCGTTCGGCGCAAAGGCGGTCATTAACTGGTCATTGACGTAGAACACATCGGGAGCTGTGCCGCCGGCCATGGCGGCCTTTAGTTTCGTTTCGAACTCGGCAGGAATCGGTTCGTAGTTGACCGTTACGGCCGGACACACTGCATTAAAACGGGCGATGGAATCGCGGTAAACCTGCTGTTCCGTCTCATCACCCCAACCAGAGAAGGTAATCGCAGCGCCTTCTTCAACTTTCATAAAACAGTCGGCCATCGCTTCACTTTCTGCCGTACTCTCTTCAACAACCTCGGTAGTGGCGGCTGGTTCACTGGTCGCATCACCGCCCGTGGTATCGCCACCACAGGCCGTCAGAAACAACCCCAACAAAAGCACCATCGTGTAGATAAACCATTTTCGTGACATCTTTCTCTCCTCACTTCAATAAGTGAACGATAATTTTGCATTGGTGTACTTCATCCCTACAATAGGGTTTGGTTCACACCTGGGGATACGAGGTAGATGCGGCGGGTCAGGCAGGCATTTATGACGTATCCCTTTCTTTTCCACTTCTCTCGGATAAGCTGGGAAGGTGTTGCGTGTTTCATTGTTTAGAAACTGCTACGCACCACGTACCACGCACTACGAGTAAACTTCTGTCAACCTTCTCACATTTGTTGAACCGTCGTTTCACCTCCTTCCACTCGGATGTCAATCCATCGCGGCTGACCTTTTTGATAAAACTTGAACGCCAGACGTCGCCAATGCGCCGGTAAACGTGGCGTCACGGTATAATCCTCATCCCTCAGGCGCAGGCCGGCAAAGCCAAAGGCGATGGCCTGCCATAGGCCCCCGGCGGAAGCGGCATGAATGCCTTCGGCGGCATTACCGCGAATGTCGGCGAGGTCGGCGCGGGCAGCCAGCATAAAGTGCTCATAAGCTTCGCCGGGGCAACCCATCTCACAGGCGGCCCAGGCATGGAAACTCGGGCCCAGCGATGAGCCGTAACTGTGGTCGGTGAGGGGCATGTAGGTATCCCAGTTGGTTTGCCAGGTTTCGGCATCATACTGATCGCGCAGCAGGCAGAGAAGCATGATAACATCAGCCTGCTTAATGACCTGGCTGGCATTGGCCCCTTCAATACCCAGAAGAACCTGCATGGATTTACTGCGTCCCTCATAGGCGGACCAATCTACCGGTTGCCGTTGGAAAAAATCATCAAATTGCAGGATCAGACCGGTTGCCGGGTCATGGTTGAGGATGATATGGTCAATAACATCTTGCCAGTGGGCCAGGAGTTCGGGGGTAAAGTCAAGATGGCGGATAAGCGCGGTCGCGTGCTCCGGATATTCTTGCCGCAGCCAGTCCAAAATCTCCAGGGCCGTTTTTAAATGCCATTGGGCCATGCGGTTGGTGTAAGCATTGTTGTCCACATGATCGTGGTACTCATCTGGGCCAATCACATCACGGAAGGCATAACGATGGCCGTCTTCCGCCTCTTCGCGCTCAGCCCGGTCACCCCAGAAGCGGGCCGTGTCCAGAATAATTTCCGCACCGTAGTCACGCATGAAGGCATCATCGCCTGTCACCTGCCAGTATTGATGCAGAGCAAAAGCAATATCGGCCGAGATGTGGATTTCAATATCCCCTGTCCAGATGCGCACCAGGCCCTTGCCAGAAAAATCAGGTACCCAGGTCGGCGTCACTTCTTCGCCGGTAGCCGCGCTTTCCCAGGCAAATTGAGCGCCGCGAAAGCCATTGGCTGAGGCTTTCTGGCGCGCCCCTGGCAGCGTGTGATAACGGTAGAGGAGCATGTTTCGCGCCAGGTGCGGCAAGACGTGACTAAAAAAGGGCAGGACAAAAATCTCGGTGTCCCAAAAGACGTGGCCACGGTAGCCAAAGCCGCTGAGAGTTTTGGCCCCAATGCTGACCCGATCATCGTGTTGTGGCGCGGCCACAATGAGCTGATAAAGAGCAAAGCGGATCGCCAGTTGAGCCTCATCATCCCCTTCGATGATCACGTCGGCATCCTGCCACACTTTATCCCAGGCGGCCAGATGGGCAGTTTTGAGCCCATCATAGGTTTGATCTTTCAGGTAAGTCAGGGCACGGGATACCACCCCATCTGCATCTGGCAGTTGATCCCGGCTGGCGGCATAACTAACCAGCTTGTCTACCTGCAATGTCTGGCCTGGTTGAAGCGTTTCCACTGCCTGTAAACGGGGCTGACCAGGACAGGTTTGGGGAGAAAGGAGAGCAGTTGTGTGTACTGTCGCGGCTGTGGCCAGTTCCAGTTCAGTATGTCGGGTACGGGTATGCAGCCAGACGGTTTTTGGGCTCTCATGCCCCTGTTCTAAGTGATGCCAGTGCAGCAAATCTTCATTCGACACATGTCCGTTGATGCCTGTTAGCACGGCTACCTGACAAGGGCCATTCACAGCGGTCACTAACAGACGAATAGCACCCACATGCTCCTGGGCATAGCTCATAAACCGTTCGAAGGTCAGGGCCAGGATTGTGCCATCCGGGGCCTGCCAGCGGACTTCTCGTTGCAAAAGAGCTTGCCGCAAATACAAGCGACGCTGAAAATGAAGTACCTGACCCTGATCCAGCCGGAATGGCTGCCCATTGATGGTGATGGACATATCCAACCAGTCGGGTAAATTTGCCAGTTCGGTAAAGGCAATGGGCATGTCATCGTACAAGCCATGAGCCAGAGTAAGCTTTACTTCACCTGGATAAGTTTCTTCAAACGTACCCCGGCTGGCAAAGTACCCATTGCCCGTCGTAAAAACAGTTTCCAGTTGGTGCTGCCGGGCCGGATCAAAACTGTCCTGTGTCACTACCCCGCCAGGTTCAATTTGTGCCAGGACTTGTAAAGTGGCCCAGGTGGCGCCGGTCAAATTATCGCGACAGGTAAACGAGCCGGTGACATCCTGGAATCGTTCAACGGGGCCCAGTGCCAGGGCGGGCATGCCGGCAGAGAGAGCAGCTTGCACCCCCGCGGCCGCGTCCTCTACCACCAAACATTGACCGGGGGACAAGTTCAGTTGTGCTGCTGCGTAACGAAACAAATCCGGGGCAGGCTTCTGACGGGTAACACTGTGCCCATCGGCCAGAGCAGCCAGGCGATCTATAATCCCTAGTCGTTCGCCCACAACGCGGGCATTTTTACTGGCCGAGGCAATGGCATAGGGTACGCCCCGGCTGTCCAGTTCCGCCAGCAAGTCGGCCACGCCGGGCAACAAATCGGCCGGGGAGACGTGCTGAATCATTTCTGCATAATAGCTGTTTTTACGAGCCATCATCTCTTCTATGACAGCTTCGCTGAGCGGGCGGTCTTTAAGAAGCAGCAATAACGATTCGCGGCGAGACACGCCGCGCAGGCGTTCGTTGTCATCACGGGTAAACGGCAGCCCTTCTTCATCGGCCAGTCTCTTCCAGGAGAGAAAGTGATACTCTGCGGTATCGGTGATAACACCGTCCAGGTCAAAAATAACTGCTTTTACGGCCATAAATCTCTTTCATCCCTCATAAATCCCCATTCATCCATAGTGTTGCGTCAATCATGGCTGACAGGACACTAGCTCTGGCTGGACGCCCGAACAACTAGCTCAGGTTTAAGGAGAATGGTTTTGGTGTTGATGGGTTCTCCCTGAATCTGCCTGGTCAATAAATCTACCACATGAGTACCAATTTCGTGGATGGGCTGGCGCACCGAGGTCAGTGGTGTATGCAGATACTCGGCCATGGGGATGTTGTCAAAACCGGTAATGGCAATGTCTCGACCGACCATCAGACCTGCGGCGGCGGCGGCGTTCATCGTCCCAATCGCCATCAAATCACTGACACACACCACAGCCGTTGGTCGTCGTGCCTCGGGTAGGGCAAGTAACCGGTTCAAACCGGCAGCGCCGGCCTGAGCCGAATTGTCCCCTCGAATAATCCACTGCGAATCAACCTCGATTCCCGCTTCCTGTAACGTGGTTAGATACCCCTGTTCTCGATGCCAGCCTGTTTGCGATCCTTCCGGCCAGGTGACAAAACCAATGCTTGTATGCCCCTGATCTAGCAGATGCTGTGTTGCCTGGGCGATACCGTTCTGGCCATCTACATCTACCCAGCAGAAATCCCAACTATCGTTAGCCCGCCCAAAAGAACAAAAAGGAATGCCCCGCTCCATCAAGTAAGGAATACGAGGATCATTTTGTGTGGTATTAGAGAGGATAAATCCAGCTACCTGGTTGCGGGCATAAAGCTGTTGATAAGCCTGGGTGCCGTAAAAATCATTGGGGCCGGTGACAAAACTCAGTAAGTGGTATTCCATGTGCTCGGCGGCGTTAGCCGTGCTAATCATGAATTCTACCAGGATTGGGTGATAGGCCTGTTCTACGTCCTCAGGCAGAGCATGCCCTATCAAATTACTGGCCTGGGTTCGGAGGTTGCGCGCACTGACATTCGAACGGTAATCAAGATCGGTGACGGCCTGCCAGATACGGCTTTCCGTGTCCCCGGCCACCTGAACCTGGCCGTTTAACACTTTGGAGACTGTCTGATAGCTGACGCCGGCTTTGGCCGCTACATCTTTCAACGTCACTCTGCTCATCTTTCTCTTCCTCGGCACAAATGCGAACGTTCGGGCGAACGTTCGCATACTTTATACCATAAAATAATAGACCCTGTCAAGCCCTCGTTTTCGATCATCTAAAAGGGTACATTCCGGGAAGCATAAACGACAAATCACCGCAAACAGGCGGAAACCAACCAGGTGGGGCGAATGGTAAACCAGACACACGCAAAGTGTGGCATAAACCCTTCAAGCATGGGTCATTTAAGCTAAAATTTGAGCGAAGAGGGTGATTGTGAGGACGAAAAACTCGGTGACAGTTTCTATTGTTTGAAGTTAAGTGATAGTCATCTACAAGTGATGGTCATCATTCGAAGCAGGGAAACGGCGCTGCCGCCAGGAAATGCCCACGCCCAATCCAAATAACAGCACCGCCAACCCCCAGGCCCACCAGGGTGAGTGGCTGCGCACGCCCAGGCGGCTAATGGTCACAGCCGAGCGCGTTATGGCCCAGCGGTAATCCTCTACCTCGCCATTATCTACGACGCCGCGGTAGGCGGCAGCCGGATTGGCTGGCGGCTGGGCAAAATAGCGAAAACGGAAGTAAAAAGCGTTGGCTTCATTGCCGGCAGGGATGGTCCCTGGCGGCAAATCCAGCGTAACTGTGTGCACGCCATGGTTCAGCAGCGTGTTAGAGA
>CAYQYJ010000019.1:0-2837 GCA_964421605.1 uncultured Ardenticatenaceae bacterium
ATTGAGCGCAGCACACGCCGATCCAGGTCGTCCAATCCTAATTCGTCTATTTCCAGCAAAGCCAGCGCCTCATCGGCAGCAGCTTTCGTTACGCGCCCATCGGCGCGAACCTGCGCATAGTCACGGACACGCCGCAGCAAACGCAGCGCCACGCGCGGCGTACCGCGAGCGCGGCGGGCGATCTCTATCGCTCCTTCTGTGACAATAGGTACTTCCAGCACGCGCGCGCCGCGCAGCACAATGGTTTCCAGCGCCGCCTGCTCATAAAAATCCATGCGATAGACAGCCCCAAAGCGGGCGCGCAGCGGCGCAGTAATCAAAGCCAGGCGGGTGGTGGCGCCAATGACGGTGAACCTGGGGAGCTTCAGGCGCACGTTTTTGGCGCCAGGGCCTTTGCCCACAATGATGTCCAACACAAAATCCTCCATAGCCGGGTAGAGGATTTCTTCTACAGCCCGGCTGAGGCGGTGGATTTCGTCAATAAAGAGGATGTCGCCAGCGCGCAGGTTGGTCAAAATGGCAGCCAGGTCGCCAGCCCGTTCAATGGCTGGCCCGGCGGTAGTGCGAATGTTGACGTTCATTTCCTGGGCGATGATGTGCGCCAGGGTGGTCTTGCCCAGGCCCGGCGGTCCATGAAATAAGACATGATCAACGGGTTCCTGGCGGGAACGGGCTGCTTCCAACAAGATAGTGAGATTGGTTTTCAGCTTCTCCTGACCGATAAATTGGTCGAGCTGCTGTGGTCGAATCAGCCCATCCAGAGTTTGGTCTTCTTCTCGTTTCTGCCCACTTATTGCGCGGTCGGGGGGGCGTTTTTCACTCATGCGTCTGATTATACGTTTATTGAACATTTCCTGGTAGTAGCTGTACAATGGACAAAAAGCTGGCACGGCGGGCAGTTTGTGGCTTGATGCGTCATGAATCCCGGCGGAAATGGTGGTCTGTGCTCAGAAGCGCCGTTCCCCAAACTGCCCACAAACAAATCTGCGAAATCTGTGATTGCTTTCACCTGGCGAGGAAACAACGACCAATGGTTTACGAATCAAAGCACCCCTTGATTAAATACAAGCTAACGCTGTTGCGAGATGTGAATACCGAGCCGAAGAAGTTCCGCGAGTTAGTGCGGGAGATGGCCATGATGTTGTGCTATGAGGCCACCCAAGACCTGGCAACGATGCCCAGAGAGGTGACGACGCCAATGGGTCAGGCTGACGGTGTGATCCTGAAGGAGAAAATTGGGCTGGTTCCCATTTTGCGGGCAGGATTGGGCATGGTGAACGGCATCTGGGAGATGATGCCATCGGCGGAGGTGTGGCACATTGGGCTGTATCGGGATGAAGAAACGTTGCAGCCTGTATCGTACTATAACAAGCTGCCGACCGCGCCAACGGTGCAAGTGTGCCTGGTGCTGGACCCTATGCTGGCGACCGGAGGCTCAGCTATTGCCACGGTGGATATTTTGAAAAAGTGGGGGGCGCAGCGGATTAAGTTTGTCGGGATTCTGGCTGCGCCTGAGGGCATAGAGGCGCTGCAAACGGCGCACCCAGATGTGGCTATTTACGTGGCGCAAATTGACTTGCACCTGAACTCGATAGGTTACATTGTGCCTGGTTTGGGCGATGCGGGCGACCGTCAGTTTGGCACGGGGTAGGGGAAGGAAGAAGGTAGAAGGAAGAAGGAAGAAAAAGGGAGCAGATGTCGCCTTATTGGGTTGTTTTTTTGACGGGGTTGGGGGTGGCGTTGTTGGTGACGCCGGCGGCGCGCTGGCTTTCGCTGCGTTGGGGGGTGGTGGCTGTGCCTGGGGGCCGGCGCAAACATGGGCAGGTGATGCCCAAGTTCGGTGGGCTGCCGTTGGCGCTGGCTTTTGTGGCGGCGGCGGGAGTGGCCTGGCGGCTGATGCCGCCGACAGGGCAGGATGCGGTGCGCTTGCAGGGGGTGTTGTTGGGCGGGCTGGTGATGTTTGGCGGCGGGCTGCTGGATGACCGCCTGGATTTTTCGCCGCGCGTGAACTTTTTCATCCAGTTTTTGGGGGCGGCGGTGGCGATGGCGCATATTATTTTCATTGAGGTTTTTACGAATCCGCTCAATGGGGAAGAGGTGTGGATCGAACCGCGGGTGATAGCGCTGGCGGTTACGCTCTTTTGGGTTTTGGGCATGGTCAACACGGTGAATTTCCTGGATGGCCTGGATGGGCTGGCGGCAGGCGTGGGCACGATTGGAGCGCTGTTGTTTGCCTGGCACAGCTATAATTTGGAACAGACGACGGTGGCGCTGTTTCCTCTGGCTCTGGCGGGGGCTTTGTTGGGTTTTTTGCCCTTTAATTTTGCGCCTGCCCGTATTTTCCTGGGGTCGGCGGGCGCTTATTTTTTGGGTTATCAGTTGGCGACGTTGTCTATTCTGGCGCCGGCTAAGATTGCTACGGCTTTGCTGGTGATGGCTGTGCCCATTCTGGATGTGGGTTGGCAGGTTTTTAACCGGCTGCGGCAGGGGCGCAGCCCGTTTCAGGGAGACAGGGGGCATTTGCATTACAGGCTGGCGGATGCCGGCATTTCTACCCGGCGCATTGTCCTCAGTTATTACGCCGTCAGCCTCATTTTTGGTCTGGTAGCTATTTTTGGCACAGGGAAAATAAAACTGATTATGTTGACCTTGCTGACTCTGGCAGGTTTAGGCTTCTTTTTCTGGTTGAGCCGCTCTAGACAAACCGGAGAACGGGCGGTCGTTCTGGATGAGGAGTAAAGATGGTCACAGATTTCGCAGATTTGTCTCTTCGCTATCTCCGCGTGAGACTGTCTATTTTTGCGGGGGGCGGGCAAGGATGCCCAACCTACGGGTTT
>CAYQYJ010000019.1:2937-6975 GCA_964421605.1 uncultured Ardenticatenaceae bacterium
CGGGCAAGGATGCCCAACCTACGGGTTTGCGGAAGGGTAAGATGGGTGATTTGACGGGTAAGCGGGCGGTGGTGACGGGCAGCAGCCGGGGGATTGGGCGGGCGATAGCCCTGGCGCTGGCGCAGGCAGGCGCGGATGTGGTGGTTAGTTACCTGCGTTCGGCGGCGGCGGCGGTCGCGGCGGCGGCTGAAATTGAGGCTTTGGGGCGGCGCGGGCTGGCGCTGCCCGCCGATGTGTCTCAGGCAAATGATGTGGATAGATTCGTGCAAGAGGCGTGGTCGTGGTTGGGGGGGGTGGATGTGTGGGTGAATAATGCCGGCAGCGACATTATTACCCCGCCCAATCGCCACCTGCCCCGCGCCGAAAAGCTGGAGATGGTGCTGCAAGTGGACGTGCGCGGCACGGCGTTGTGCAGTTGGGCTGTGGGACCGCGTATGGTTGCCGCTGGCGGCGGCGTGATTTTGAATGTGGGGTGGGATAAGGCGCTGGCGAATGGCATGGCGGGCGAAACGGCGGAATTATTTGCCATCTCTAAAGCGGCCATTATGGGCTATACCAAGAGCCTGGCGCGCAGCCTGGCCCCTGCCGTGCGCGTCAACTGCATTGCCCCCGGATTTATCCAGACAGCGTGGGGGCAAGGCGCCAGCGCGACCTGGCAGGAACGGGTGTTGGCGGAGACGCCGCTGCGCCGCTGGGGGCGTCCGCAGGATGTGGCGGAAATGGCTGTGTTTCTGGCTTCTGATGCCGCCAGTTTTATCACGGGTCAGGTGATTAACGTCAACGGCGGCGTGGTGATGTAGCCGCCGCGTCGCTGCATCTGAACAGGATGCGAACCTGGTATGTTTTGGCATCCCGGGGGGTAGTACTATAGGTGGGGGTGTAATCTACTTATCACTATGGCAACAAACTGCCTGATATAGTGATTAAGTCGAATCTGGTGGCGTATTAATGACAGTGGCAGTCGGGCAAGGATGCCCAACCCATCAGCACGTATTTGGAGGCGATCCGAGATGAACGGCAAAGTAAGCAGCATGGTGTCATTTCTGAAGAGCAATGGCCGCATCAAGGAAATCATGGCCCGGCGGTTGATGTTTCTGGAAGAGGAAGGCAGCGCGCCGACAATGCGCACGCTGGCGCAATGGCACCGCCCCAGTCTGCGCAAATTGCTGCGGCGTATGCAGTCGGTTAACTCGCTGGAGGCGGATACGTTCTGGCAGCAGAAGATGGATGCGATCCGTTCTCAGTGAGCGTTGGGGAGGCGTTGCCGGCAAGGCGGATATTGTTGGCGGTCTGGGGGCCAGGGAGCGGCGTACCAGGCCAGATAGTTAGCTGATTGGCTGCGCCAATAGGCGTCGTCGTGCCCGCCTTCGTTGAGATGCCATTCGTGGGGGATGCCGGCATTCACCATATCTTCGTGCAGTCGTTCCAAATTAGCTAAGACGCCCAAATCATTTGCGCCCGCGTCCAGATAAACGCGCAGCGCCCCTAATCCGTGCGTTAACCCGGTGTACTGCGGGTTCAAGTCGGGTCCGGCGGCGATGTCCAGCAGGGCGGCGCTGTGCCCGCCGACGCTGGCAAATTCGGTGGGGTGACGGAAAGCAATTTCCAGCGCCCAATAACCGCCGCGTGAAATGCCGCCAATAGCCCGCGCGGCGGGTACGCGCCAGGTGCAATAGGCGGCGTCAATGTAGGGGATCAGGTAATCCACTATCACAGCTTCAAAAGACCCGGAGCCGCCAGATGTGTGGTACATGGCCCAGCCGCCTGCCGGCATCACGATGATCACGGGCGGCAGCGAATGGTCAAAGACGCCCTGGTTTGCCGCTTCATCTATGCCTACGCTGTCCCATTTGTTTTCGTCTTGGCCGTTGCCATGCAGTAAATACAACGTGGGATAGACGCGCCCATCCTGACCATAGCAGGGAGGCAGGTAGATGCGAAAAGCCCGCTGCGGGCCGTCTACCAGGCTGGGATAGTAGCCTGTTTCGATGCGACCGGGCGTGTTGCAGACGGGTGTGGGCGTAAGGGTCGGCGCGGGCGTGGGCGTGGCGGAGGGCGTTATGGTGGGGGCGGGCGTGAGGGTGGCTGTGGGCGTTTGGGTGGTGGTGGGGGATGCCGGCAAAGGCGTGGACGCCAGCGCTGCCAGGGTGGGTATGGCGGGCGTTGCCGGCAAACAGGCGACCAGAGTTGCCAATGCCATGATGACAGGCAGGCAGATGAGCAGGAAAAGTGGGTTTGCGCGTTTCAAGATTGAGCCAGTATAGTTTCCATGCAGTCAGGACGCCCAATCATAAACGCTTTAATTCGCATACGCCACTCCCATTGACTCATGCCGCTATTTCCACTATAAAGGCGCGAAGACGCGAAGATCACCAGGGGAAACCAGGGTATCCTGGCGTCTTTGCGGTGAGTAAATACGTTTGAAGAATCTCATTCCGATTGATTGGGGCGACAAGATGAAGATTTGGGAAAATCAGGGCTGGCACGTCGCAGCGTTGGCGGTAATGCTGCCGCTATTGGCCTGGGCGTTATCTGTTTGGGGCGCTGGCGGGCAGTTTGGCGGCGTCTCTACGCCCGTCTGGTATGGGCTGGCAGTGGCTACGCCCATTCTGCATCAGCTTTTTGTCTGGTTTGTGTGGCGCACGCAGCTTCATTATGGCTTGCCTACGCGCTGGCTGGGGGCGATGGCTTTCCCCCTTTATGGCGTCATCTTCATGCTCTTGTTTCTGGGGCGCGCGCTCTTGATTATTGGTCTGGCTGTGGCTGACCAGGGCACGCTGCCGATCCCATCACCGCTGGGAGCGGCGCTGGCGCTGCTCTTGCTGCTGCCAGCGCTGTATCTCGGTTACTCTGTGGCCCGCTACTTTGGCATCCGGCGGGCGCTGGGGGTGGATCATTTCGACCCGGCCTACGCGCATAAGCCGTTTGTGCGTCAGGGCATCTTCCGCTACCTGAACAACGCCATGTACACGGTTGGCTTTCTGGCGCTTTACCTGCCGGGGCTGCTGCTCGATTCCCGTCTGGCGTTGGTCGTGGCGCTTTTTAACCATGTTTACATCTGGGTACATTATTATTGCACAGAAAAACCAGATATGCGCCGCATTTATGGCGCCGGGCGATTGCCGGCAGCGGAGAAGGGGTGAGGCGGTAAGGTTTACCAGGGAGGAGAACTGGGGGGTTCTTCTTGCAGTTGTTTGTAAGCGGCTTGCCAGGTGGTGGGGTTGCGCGTCATCGTTTTCAGTTCAATGTCGGCGAAGTTGGGCAGCATTCCCGCCAACAGTTCGGGCAGCAAATCCCAGGCTTCGTGGCGGATGACGTCTTCCAGATTGTACGCCATCTCTTTGCTCCATTCCCACTCCCGCAGAAATCGTTCCGATTTCATCCAGTAGCCCCGTTTTTCCCAGGCTTGCGTCGTTTGTTCCACGCCTTCGTTGATTTCGCGCAGGCAGAAGACAATGTGCGCCGCCATATCTTTGGCTTCGTTGTCAAAGGCGCTTTTGCCCAGCAGATGGCGCAAAATCTCGGCAATGGTGCGGCGGTTTTGGTTGCGCACCTTGGTGGGACTGTTGGTATTAATGACTCGACTCATATACTCTCCTTCGATTGCAGACAACCTGGGAATGATAGCACACACGTTCCAATCAGTAAAACGCTGCCTAACCTGTCAGTGTGTCTGGTAGGATTGGTCAGGAACAGGTAGAAAGCGTTATAATACGCGCAGATTGTTGTTTTCTGGACACATCGGACACAAGGGGCTTCTACTATGCGTATGAATGATGTTCTGGGACTTATTTTGGGTGGTGGGCGCGGCGCGCGGTTGTATCCGTTGACGCGGGAGCGTTCCAAGCCAGCGGTGCCATTGGCGGGTCGCTATCGCCTGATTGACATTCCGATGAGCAATTGTATTAATGCCGGCATTGAAAAAATCGCCATCCTCACCCAATACAACTCCGTTTCCCTGCACCGCCATATTTACCAGACCTACATTCGAGACGTGTTCTCCAAAGGATGGGTGCAAATCTGGGCGGCAGAACAGAC
>CAYQYJ010000019.1:7075-23524 GCA_964421605.1 uncultured Ardenticatenaceae bacterium
ACATTCGAGACGTGTTCTCCAAAGGATGGGTGCAAATCTGGGCGGCAGAACAGACACCCAACAGCGTTGACTGGTATCAGGGCACAGCCGACGCCGTGCGCAAACAAACCATCGAGATCAACTCCGCCGACGTCAAATACGTGCTTATCCTGGCGGGCGATCACCTTTATCGCATGGATTACGCTGAGTTTGTCAAGCATCACGTGGAGAATGGCGCGGACATTTCCGTGGCTGTACAACCTGTGCCCCGCAGCGACGCTTCCCAGTTGGGTATCCTCAAGCTAGACGCCACCGACCAGATCACTACCTTCCGCGAAAAACCCAAGACTGCTGCTGAACTAGAAGGGATGGAAAGCGGCAGCGATCCCCATAAGCCGTATATGGCTTCCATGGGCATCTATGTTTTTAACGTGGACGTGTTGCTGGCGCTGGTAGAAAATGAAGGAGCGGACGATTTTGGGCACGACATCATTCCAGGCGCTTTGCACACGCACAAGGTTTTGGGCTTTCCTTTCAACGGTTATTGGGAAGACATCGGTACGATTCGCCGCTTCTACGAAGTTAATTTGCAGTTGACGCAGCCCAACCCACCGTTTAATTTTTACGACGCCCAACGCCCGATTTACACGCGCCCCCGTTTCCTGCCAGGTTCCACGATGCAAGGGGGCGAAATGGAAAACGTGCTGTTGGGAGACGGCTCCCTGATTACGCACGCTTCTATTCACAACGCGATTATTGGCTTGCGCAGTGTGATTGGCAGGGATGTGGCGATTCGGGAGACAGTCCTGATGGGGGCAGATTACTATGAGACGGACGCCGACCGCGCCGAAAATCGCCGCCTGGGGCGTCCAGATGTGGGTGTTGGGGATGGGGCGCGCATTGAAGGGGCCATCATTGACAAGAATGCGCGCATTGGTAAAGGCGTCCACATTCGCATGGACCCCGACCGTCCCGATTCGGAAGCAGAGAATTGGGTGGCTCGCGACGGATTGATTATTATTCCCAAAAATGCCGTGCTGCCCGATGGCATGATCATCTGAGTAGGCGCCGCTGCTATCAGGCGTCCAGCGTAGCCAGCCAATCGGCGGCGGATTCGGGCGTGCTGAAGGTTTGTGGCGCATGGCCATAGACGGCGGCTACTTCTTGCTGGCTGCGAATCAGGGCCGGAAACCAACCTTCCTCTTCGCACGGGGGGCGCACTGCGCCGCACATGCCATCTTGCTTGGGGCGAGGGAATTGCCAGATAACCCAGGCGTAAAGCTGCGTAAAAGTAAGCAGGGTGGGCATGTCTGTATGTAGGGGGAGGCCGTCCACAATTTTGCTGGATTTGTTCATGATGGTCTCGCTGGGTTATTACCTTTGGCGCCGCTGCCTGGCACATGCTCGCATTATAGTCCGCTATCTGTTTGAGGCAAATAGTAACTACCAAGCCTCTGGGGATTTTCACCGCAAAGATCGCAAAGAAAAACCAGGCAGATAAAGCAAATAACGGAATTCAGCCGATAGCCTGATCTACGTCAGGCAGCAGCTTTTGCAGCACGGTTTCCGTGTCTAGCAAGTTTTCTAACAGATGGTGGGGACGGTAGTGGGAGAGGGTGGCTGTTGTGTATCGCCCGGTGGCCACGGCTACCGACGTGGCGTTGGCGCTGCGAGCGCACAGGATGTCGGCGGGCGTATCGCCAATGATGGTGGTGTTTGTCTGGTTAAAGAGGTGGCCCGTCAATTGGGTGGCGCGCTGCATGGCAATGGGGGGCAGCAGATTGCGATCGGCGGCGTCTGAACCGTATGCGCCCAGGCGGAAATGGGCGGGATCAATGCCTGCCGCCGCCAACTTGAGCGGGGCGGTGGCGGCGATATTGCCTGTGAGCAAACCCAGGACGACGTCTGGGCGCTGCCGCAAGGCGGTCAGCAGGGGCAGCACGCCAGGGCAGGGCTTCAAGCCGTTTTCTGGCGTGAAAACCTGGTGTCCCTTGACGATCATGTGTTTGTAGACCAGGGAGAGTCTAGCGCTAATCTGTTCGGCGGGAATGCCGGCAGCCGTCATCAAATCCGTGATAATCTGCGGGTCTGTTTTGCCGCTCATATCGTACTGGTCTGCCGGCCCACTGACGCCAAACGTCTGTTCCAACGCAGACAGCAAAGCCGCGCGACCTGTGCGGTTGGCATAGATGAGGGTTCCGTCAATGTCAAATAAAAGCAGGCGCATTAAGGAACTCCCCTCATCCATCTGGGTTGTTTTGCCAGATGTTTTCCAACTGCGCCCAAAGGTTTGTGTCCAGGCAAGGCGGGCGGGGAGGCAGCGGTTGCCCAACGGGCAAGCCGCGGCTGTTCAAGATAGCCTTGACTGCGCCAATGCGTTGCGCAGCGGGAATGGCGTCTAGCAAGCGGTTGATCTGGCGTTGAATAGTTTGCGCGGCCAGCCAATCGCCCGACTGCAAGGCAGCGGTCAGGGCTACAAATGGCTCAGGCATAGCGGTGGCCAGACCGCTGATGAGGCCGTTCGCCCCTAGCGCCAGCAAGCCGAGGGCGATGCGTTCATTGCCGGCATATACCGCCAGATCGGGCGCGGCGTCAATCAGTTGGCGCACGTGCTGCGCGTCGGGACGGCTGCACTTCACGCCTGCCAGGTTAGGGATGGTGTTTGCCAGCAGCGCCAGCAGGCGGGGGCTGACGCCGTTGACGGCCATGTGCGGAATGTCGTATAGGAACAGAGGCACGTCAGGAATAACGTCGGCAACGGTCTGAAAGTAGGCGGCCAGGGCATCATCGGGCAGGGCGTAGAAGGTGGGGGTGATGACGACGATGCCGGCAGCGCCAATGGCGGCGGCGTGTTGCGCCAGGGCGAGGGTGTCGCTGGTGTTATTGGCGCCGGCGTGCACCAAGACGGGTACGCGGCCATCTGCCGCCGCGACGGCAGCCTGGTGTAACTGCTGCCGCCCGGTCAGCGGCAGCAGAATACCTTCTCCCGTTGTGCCGCCGGCAAAAATGCCGGCAACCTCCTGACCTATTAACCAATCCACCAGCGCCTCTACAGCCGTTGTATCTACGCGCCCATCAGCGCGCAAAGGCGTGGCCATGGCGGGAACTGTTCCCAGAAATAGACGGTGGTTGAGCGCTTCGATTGGTGTGAGCATCGGTTCTCCTGATACGTAGGTTGGGCATCCTTGCCCAACTTTCATCCGCGCCGGTCGGACCCGGCGGGAAGCCGGCGCGCCATTATAGATACCACGCTTCCGCTTCGCCCAGAACGTACTCGAAAATTTGCAGCCCTTCGTCTAGTAGTTGGCGGGAGGTGTTGAGCGGCGGCGTTATCCGGATGGTGTTTTCGCCGCAGGGCAGCAGCAGCAACCCCTCTTCAAAACCGCGCTGAATAATGTGGTTGCGCAGTTGCACGCCACGCTCTTTGGTAAGGCGATCAGCCACGAATTCCACGCCTACCATTAATCCACGTCCCCGCACCTGACCAATGCTAGGGTGATTGGTTTCCATTTCAAACAAGGCATCCTGGACGTATTCACCCGCTGCGGTGGCGTAGTCGAGCAGCCCTTCGTTTTCAATGACTTCCAGGGTCGCCAGGGCCGCGGCGACGGCGACCGGATTGCCGCCAAATGTGCTGCCGTGCGCGCCTGATTTCCAGGTCATGACTTCGTCGCGGGCAATGATGCCGCCTAAAGGCATCCCGCTGGCAATGCCCTTGGCAAAGCAAACAATATCTGGCTCCACCTCTTCATGCTCAATAGCCCACCAGCGCCCCGTGCGCCCGGCGCCGCTCTGTACTTCGTCCACAATGAGGATGATGCCGTGGCGGTCGCAAAGCTGGCGCAGCCGCTTAAAGAAGCCAACGCTGGGGATAATGTAGCCGCCTTCGCCCTGGATGGGTTCAATGAGAATGCCGGCAATATCCTGCGGCGATATCACCATGCGGAACAACTCATTTTCCAGATAATCCAGGATAGTATCCCCATACTCCTCCCCATTGCGCGCCACCAACACAGGGCGGTAATCATTCGGGTAAGGCAGGTGGTGTACAGGAACCATTAGCTGGTAACTGGCGCGTTGGACTGTCTTGCTGGATGTAAAAGAGAGCGACCCCAGCGTGCGCCCGTGGAAGGCGCCCGTAAAGCCGATGAAGCGGCTGCGCCCCGTCTTGTAGCGCGCCAGCTTAATCCCCGCTTCTACGGCTTCTGTGCCAGAGTTGCCAAAGTAAATGCGTGTATGATCTGACATGGGAGCGATTGCCTGCAATTTTTCCGCCAGTTCTACGGCGTTAGGATAGTAAAAATCGTGCAGGCAAATGTGCCAGAATTTGTCTAACTGCTGTTTTACAGCTTCGACCACGTAGGGATGGCGATGCCCGACGTTTAGCACAGCCACGCCAGCCATAAAATCAATGTATCGTTTGCCATCTACATCCCACAACTCCGAGCCGAGGGCGTGATCCACGACTAACGGGTATTCGCGATGATAAGACGTGGCCAGGGCGTCGCGGTCGCGGGCGATTAACGCTTCGGCGACAGGCCCGACGCCAATGATTTGGGTTTCCATAGCAACTCTCCTTTGCTCTGAATGATTCAGGCGTTACGCAGTTGCCGGAGTACAAAGTCTCGAAGAGTCTTGTACTCTCTGTGCGCAACGCCAATTGATGGTGCTCAGATGATTATTCTCGCTTGCAATCGGGTTGGCGTATCTGCATATGGCATCTGACCCATACGCGAATACACAACGACACCCAAACCATTCACCAAGACCATCCCGGTGAACGGCTATTTGACAGTGTGAGTGCGCCAGATAAATACCAGCGGCAAGCCGGACAACCGGTCGGTTGTTAACCGTTCGGGCCTGCCTCTGGGGATTTTTGTTGTAGGCGAGAATAAGGCAAAGGGACGAGGTTAAGCAGCGACCGGTCGGCAGCAGCGCCGTTGGGGGATGTCTGTTTGCCCGTCAGTTGTCATCAGGTTCCAGCGTAAAAGTTAGCGGGTATCCCTCGAGTTGGGCGGCAAAATGGGCCTTCCCTACCCGCCGTTGCGCTTCTGGTTTAGGCAAAACAGCCACGAGCGCGTGGCCGGTTGTGTGTGCGGCGAAGGTGACGAGTTCCGCGGCGACGGGCGCCAGGTGGAAGATAGTTTGCAGGATCAGGATGACGAAATCATACGGCGTTACGTCGTCATTGTGAATGACGATGCGAAACGGCGGTTCGTGGGCTTGTTCCTGGCTGGTTTCTTCGAGCAACTCTTCCAGGATGTCGGGAGCGGCTGTTTGTGTACTCATCACCTGGAATTATAGGCTGGCGCGCGTTGCTTGACAATGGGGGAAAACTGGTTCCACTGGACTACCTCTTTTCGAGCCTCAAAAAAGAAACCAGGAAGTCCCGCTTCGTTCAAATTAGAAATTGCCGATAGAGCTAGAGGGGGGAATGCTGCCTTTAGCCCTAATCGCGTTATAATAGCGTCAACAATTTATTCAGTCGCCCACCAGAAAGGGAGATAGAGATGACGACAACAAGCCTGAAAATCCAACTTCCAACCACTTTGTTCCGTTTTGGCATTAGCAGCCAGGATGTTGCCCAACGTGTGGCTGAGTGGCTGGTTTTGTCGCTGTTTACCGAAGGGCAGGTTTCCTCTGGAAAAGCCGGACAGTTGTTGGGTATCAGTCGAATAGAGTTTCTGGCGTTGCTGCGCAAGTACAAGATCCCTTACGTAGATCTTACTGAAGATGAACTGGTCGAGGAGTGGCGATCAGTCGCAGATTTGACAGTGGTGAAGCAAGAGTGACTATTATTTCCAATACAACACCCTTGATTGGTCTGGCCGTCGTAGACCAATTTGCTCTACTGCATCACCTGTTTGGGCAAATTATCATTCCTGAAGCTGTCTTTGCCGAAGCAGTGATGTTTGGACGCGAGCAAGGAGGGGCAAAACAGGAGGTCACAGGTGCGGAATGGATAAAGGTAGTAGCTGTGCGCGATCGGTTAGCAGTTGACGTGTTGCTCGATGAACTGGACAGAGGCGAAGCAGAAACGATCGTGCTGGCTCGCGAACTTAAAGCAGATTGGGTGCTGATGGATGAAAAGAAGGGGCGACGCAAGCTACTTGAGATGAATCTGCGCATTGTAGGTACTGTTGGGTTATTGTTAAAGGGAAAACAAACGGGCTTTCTGTCTGAGGTCAGGCCACATTTGGAAAAATTACGGCAGCAAGGATTTAGTTTGAGTCAGGTAGTCATAGAGGGCGTTCTTCAACAAGCAAACGAATCGTAAAGACACAATCAATGAAAGGCGAGATTCTTGAAAACCCCCGCGTGCATGTTGAGCGCATTAGACGCGAAATATTTGGACTTGCCTCCGATGGCACGTTACGAGAACGAAATCCGCTGGCGGAAAAGTTGCAGCGTGCAATAGAGCATTTATCGCAAGAACTTTATTCCAAAGATATTCACTTTATCCTGGAACTCATTCAGAATGCCGAAGATAACCGATATGCTGCCGAAGAAAGACCGGATTTAAGACTCTATTTGCTGCGCGAAGACCCCACAAAAACCCCAGGCGCAGAAGGGGCGCTTTTGTTGTTCAATAATGAACGCGGATTTCGGGACATTGATGTAGATGCGCTGTGCGATGTGGGCAAATCAACAAAAAAGAAACGTTTTGGCTACATTGGTGAAAAAGGCATTGGGTTTAAGTCCGTTTTTCGTGTAAGCGACACCCCCCATCTTTTCTCAGCCGGTTATGCTTTTCGTTTTGATTGCCGCCCAGACCCAGCCACGGGACTCGGCTTTATCGTGCCATATTGGGTTGAAGGCATTCCTGAGAGAGTCATCGAGAATCAGGGCCAGACTTGTATCTTGTTGCCCCTCAAGTCAGGTCAGTGGGAAGAGGTTGCTGTTGGACTGGAGACAATTGCTCCTGAGACAATTCTGTTCCTGCAAAAGATTGAAGCGTTGGCAATTGATATTGAGGCGCGACCGGCAATAGAAATAGTCAAGGATGGCGACGAAAAGCCACTGGTAACGCTTCTGATTGGCGAAGATATCACAACGCTGTGGGTATGGGAGGAGAAGATTGATGTAAGAGAAGGGCTTGAAGAACCAAGGCGGGACGGCGTTTCCGAACGTACTGTCAGTGTCGCTTTCCCCTTGCTCCCTCAATCAGATGAGCAGAGAGGTAGGATATTTGCCTTTTTGCCAACGGAGGTCCAAAGCGGATTGCCCTTTATCGTGAATGCGGACTTTTTGCTTTCTTCGTCACGCGAAGCCATATTGTTTGACCGCCCCTGGAACGGCTGGCTGCGAGATTGTATTGCGCCTGCATTTGTTTCGGCTTTTGAGGCCCTGCTACATCATGAAGCGTATCGTTTGTTAGCCTATCGTTTTATACCGCTAAAAAAGCGTATTTTGCATGAGTTTTTCGAGGCTGTAGCTGACGATGCTTATCAAGCGTTACGGGAAAGCTCTGTTGTGCTGACCTGGCCTGAGGGTGAATTGGTCAAGCCTGAGGCCGCGCGTTTTGCTCCAAGATCATTTCGATCCCTGCTCAATCCTGACTGCTTACCACCGCAGCTTACATTGTCGCCATTGGTTGATCCCGCGCTGGAGTCTTTTGAGGAGCAGCTAAGGGCTATTGGCGTTCGAGATCTGACACAAACGGAAATACTCGCCTGTCTGCACGACGGTGAGTGGCTGCTCCGTCAAAGTGATGATTGGTTTGTTCAGCTTTACGAATACCTCCGCAGTCAATCGTGGGCCGCCAGTCGTAAATTGAACGAGCTTCCTATCATCCCCCTAAGCAATGGGATGCTTCGCTCAGTGGGAGTTGGCAGCGTCTATTTTCCGGATGAAGAAGCGGCTACTGCCGTAGAAGGGTATTTGCCGCCGACCTGGCAAGAGAAACTGGGTATTTTCCGCTCCTCGGTATGGCAAAGGGTACAGACAAACGCGGAACTGGCACGTTGGTTAGAAGCTACTCTGGGTATAAAAAAATGGCAGGCATCTGCGATTTATGTCGAAATTGCCCGGTTGCTCAATGAACATTGCACTGAAATTGATGCAGATATGCTTCTCCATTATTCAGGCCAGATAATCATAGCGTGGTCTTCTATAGCAGATGATGTCCAGCGAGCTATCGTTCAAATCTTGCCCCTTTTACTGGCAGATAGTCAAATTATTGAACCGAACAGATGGTGGTAATTTCACCTAAACGGGCGGTCCGATGACCTTCCCATTCTTGTTACGCCTGAGTCCCTTGACCCTGATGATGGGTGGCAGTTGCTTTTTCCATTACCCGGCGATCGGCATAATAAGCTGTCTATTCTGTCCGATAGATATGTTGAAGCAGATGCAGACCGGGAGTCTTTGAGGGAGTTTTTTGGGGCGTTAGGGGCAACTGATGCACCTTTGCCGTTGCAGCAGCAAGTTGGGTGGGAGAATTGGTCTGAGCGACCTGCTGACTTAAGCGTTCAAGCTCTTGATGCTGCTATACAGAGGTGGTCAACGCGCGGTTATTGGGTAACGGATTGGCGGGCACCAGCGTGGTTAGGCCAGCAAAGTTCTCAGGTTGAAAGCAGTAAACCTGCTGAAGCGAGAGCCAAAGCTTTAATAAAATGGATTGAATGCCGAAGGGGCTGGCTTGAGACCTCTTTGTTTTCTGACGGGAAGTATGGGTGGTATTACTACCAGAGGAAGGAAAGATCTTTTAAATCAGAATTTAAGCACGCTTTGCGTACAGCATACTGGCTTCCATCCACGCAGGGCTGTCTTCCACCCAATCAGGTTTTTGCTGATAAGCTGGAACTACGGGAGTTATTTGGAGATGCGTTACCGTATACGACGTTAGATATTCCTGATGAAGTAGAGAACTGGCTTGGGATACGCACTCAAGCAACGGTAGACCAACTATTGGATTATCTCGTTGACATCGCCAAGGACCCGGCAAATGTGGCAGATCAGGGCGTGATTGCAAAGGTTTATCACTTTTTAGCCGAGCGACGGGGTGGGCGAATTGCACAGGAGTTCCAATCACAGCCGCTGGTGCTGTTGAAAAAACCTGAGCCGCGTTGGGTAAACCTGTCCGAAGCGGTTTGGCCGGATTTATCGGAGGTTTTCGGCGAGACTTACGCTTATTTGGAAACGGAATACCCACAGCTTAAATCCTACTTTGTTGGGTATTTGGGTGTGCCGCAACATCTTGATGATGAACTGTATGCTAAGGCCTGGCTCACACTAATTAGCAGGGATAACATCTCGTCAACTCAGGTGGAAGCGGCGCTTGAGCGCATTTTCCCAGTTATGCTGCGAATTGCCCGGAGCGATCCTAAACCAGATTGGTGGGGACAATTTTGCATTGATGTGCGCGTCTGGACACAGAATGATGTTTTTGTCGAGGCAGACAGAGCATACATTCCAAACGATGGGGAACTGAAGCGGCTTTTTGCGAAAGGGGGTGTGCAATTTGTATGGCGTCCAGAGAAGGAAAGTTTTGCCGATTATGAACCGCTTTATCAGGCGCTTGGCGTCCGATCTTTAGCCGACCAGGTAAGTGTAAGCGCCAGTCTCATACATTCCATGCCGCTTAATGGACAGCAGCCCTTGTTGACCGATGGGGCAAAAAAAGCGCTGGCATGGAATCTTTGGAGCGTTGCCCGTAAGGATTACGAACGGGTCAAGATTTCAGGAGTGTTAGCTGACCTATTAGCAAGCCGTGAAATGATGGCTGATAAACTATTGGTGCATTATACCCTTGACTGGAGAATTGCTGAAGATTCCGATGGTGTTGCCTTCTTTGCACGCAAAGAGAAGATATTTTATCGGCTCCAGAATGCTCCAGAGGCAAAACTGGCTGTGGAAGCGCCAGCGATGTTGGCTCGCTTGCTGGCGCGCGGTCAGGTTGCCAGAGAACTGGAGGATTTTATTGGGCGGGTGCTTGGCAGTTCATCTGCCAAAGTTGAGGCCCTCTTGCTCAAAAAGAACTGGTCTCTTCCTGCAGAAGAAATAGAGTGGATTGACCATAGGATTGCTGTGGTAAGTAAAGTTGAAGAGGAGCCAACTGAAGTAGAAAGCTTTGCTGAGCCAATGAATCTGAAGGTAGCATCAGATGATGAAACGCCCGATGAACTTGGTAAATATCCCAGGATGGATGTTCCTGATGGCGGCTTAAGACGTAAGAAAGATCTGTTGGATGACCCCTTGCCAGTAGAGAAAGGTAAGCAACAGGAAAATTGGGAGAGACGACCACGCGGCGAAGCCCATTCTGGCGGCAGCAAACGGCCTGTATCAACCGATCAAAGCGGCGATATGAAGTTAAGTTATCCTCGCTCCGCAAAGCATGAGCATGATGGGGACGATGAGAGCCGGCATCAACAAACGACCCAAACACGTTCCGAAGTGGAAGAAGCGGCTATTCGCCGCGTCGAGGCGTATGAACGTGGATGTGGTCGTACGCCCGAAGTGAAACCTAAAAACAATCCGGGATATGACATAGAATCGGTAGATATAGATGGCAATGTGCGTTATATCGAGGTAAAGGGCCTTGACAAGGCGTGGAGCCCACAAAACCCTATTCAGGTCACCCCCTATGAGTTAGAGTTTGGACGAGAAGAAGGACCTCGATTCTGGTTATACGTTGTTGAACATGCCCGTAGCAATGAGCAATTTTGCATATACACAATACACAATCCTGTCAATGAGATTACTCACTATGCTTTTGACTCCGGTTGGCATCACTTTGACAGTTCAGAAAGACAAATTTCTGATAAGGGTGAACCACAAGTCTAGTAGGTGTTGTTTTTGAAGCTGTTGTGTTGTTGCGGGTGACATTTGTCACCATTTTTCGTGCTTTTTGCCACTGCCGGGGGGAAAGGTACGGGGAGTATGCTGCATTATAGGGGGGGGGTGCCGTGTTTTTTTGCCGGCATTTTTCCCCGCGGCAGCAAACAGGGCCGGGAAGTCTTCCCGTTCAACCCGCATAATAAGGAGGAGGTTCATGACAGCTATCTTAGAAGTAGACAATCTGGTCAAGAAATATGGCGATGCGACTGTTGTCAAAGGCATTAACTTTCAGGTCGAAGCTGGCGAGATCTTTGGGTTGTTGGGGCCCAATGGGGCGGGCAAGACGCAGACTATTTCCATGATCACGGGCGTTATTCCGCCCACTTCGGGTACGGCGCGGGTGGGTGGGTATGACATTATGAGCGACGCTGCCAGGGCGAAGCAGATCAGCGGTCTGGTTCCGCAAGACCTGGCGCTGTACCCTACCCTCAGCGCCAGGGCAAACCTCAACTTTTTTGGCCGCATTTACGGTTTGCGCGGGCAGGGGTTGAGCGAGCGGGTGGAGGATGTGCTGCATATTGTGGCTCTGACTGACCGCGCGGATGAGGCGGTGGAGAAGTATTCGGGCGGCATGAAGCGGCGGGTGAACATTGCCGCGGGTCTGGTGCACCAGCCTAAACTCCTGTTCCTGGATGAGCCAACGGTGGGCGTGGACCCGCAAAGCCGCAACCAGATTTTTGAGAGCGTGCTGCGCCTGAATCAAGAACGGGGCATGAGCATTATCTACACCAGCCATTACATGGAAGAGGTGGAACTGCTGTGCAGTCGAGTGGCTATCATTGACCAGGGGCAAATTATTGCACTGGATACGATTAAGAATTTGATCAACTCGCTGGGCGGCGGTATCTTGCAAGTGGGGTTGCTGAAGGTGGATGAAACATTGCTGCAAGGGTTGGGCCGGCTGCCCGCCGTGCGCCAGGCCACATGGGAAGGGGCGGCGCCGTTGAGCGCAGAAGAGGCGGAAAACCCGACCGTGCGCATTGAGACCGACAACAGCCAGGTGGCTCTGGTTAACGTTATTGAATATCTCAACCAAAACAACGCGCCCATCACCTCTCTGACCATTCTGGAACCCAATCTGGAAACGGTTTTCTTGCAGTTGACGGGCAAGAAACTGCGGGAGTAAGGGAGGCATAGCGATGAAAGCCCTGAGCATTACGTTGAAGGATATGCACCTGGCGCTGCAAGATTCAGGGACGCTGATTTATTTGTTTGTGCTGCCCCTGATCTTTGTCTTTTTGTTTACTGGCGGTTTGAACGCCCTGGCTGGAGGGGAAGCGGCGGAGGTCGAGACGGCGGGTATTCCCTTGCCTGTGGCGAATGAGGACGTGAATGGCGCGTTGGCGCGGACGTTGCTGGATAATCTGGCAGCGGCAGGCAGCGTAACGCTGCAAACGACCACGCGGACGGAAGCAGAGGCGCAGATGGAAACGGGGCGCATCATGCACCTTTTGCTGATTCCTGCTTCCTTTTCGGCTGATTTTGTTGCCGGCGCTCCCGCCCAACTGCGTCTGATTAACCACCCTAACGCGGACATCAACGAGACGGAGGCGCTGCGTCTGGCTGTAGACGGCGTGGCGCAAGACCTGGCTCTGGAGCAGCAGTTGATCGCCAGTCTGGAGCATATGGGGGCCATGCAGGCGGCGGCGGCACCCGAAGAACCGCTCTTTGCCACGGAGCGAAACGTGACCCAAGCGCGCGCCCAGTTTGCCCGCGCCCAAGAGCAGCCGTTGGTGTCGCTTTCGCAGATTGATCCGGGCAGCATGGCGACCAGCGTCGAACTACCCGACTTTGGCGACGTGCAGATCAAGATTCCCGGTTTTGCCATTCTGTTTGCCTTTCTAGCGGCGCAGGCGGTGGCTCGATCCGTTTACGATGAGAAAAAGGTCGGCAGTTTTCGCCGCCTGCTGGCTGCGCCTCTCTCCAAAAGCAGCCTGCTGCTGGGCAAGATGATGACCAATTTCATCATGGTACTCATTCAGTTTGCGGTGAGTTTCGCGGTGGGCATCTTTTTGCTGCCTTTGGTGGGATTGGACAGGCTGACCCTGGGTCATGATCCGCTGGCGCTGACGCTGTTGTGCATGTTGGTGGCCCTTTGTTCGACCAGTCTAGGCGTTCTAATTGCGGCTCTGGCGCATACGGATAACCAGATTGGCGGTTTGAGTACCGTTATCATTTGGGGGACTGGCGTTCTAGGTGGGGCGATGATTCCCACCTTTTTCCTGGGTGATTTTCTGAACAGTGTGGCTAAAGTTGTGCCGCAGTATTGGGCCATCGACGCTTTTTATGATTTGCTGGTTTTGGGTCAGGGGCTGCCGCAGATTGCGCCGGCGCTCCTGGTGCTGCTTGGCTTCTCGCTGTTATTCTTTGGCCTGGGCCTGTGGCGCTTCAAGTTTAACTAGGGAGGCATGGCTATGAACTGGTTTCGCTACACAATGGCTGTGGCCTGGAAAGAGTTACAACTCTTGTTCAAAGATCGGGGCGCTATGGCCCTGTTTTTCCTGCTGCCTTTGATTATCAGCGGTCTGGTGAGCGGTCCTCAAATTGCCAGTTGGCGTTCTGGCGGCGAGGAATCGGTCACTATCTCCCTTAAAGTGGCCCTGCTGAACGCCGACGCTGGCCCTTATGGACAGCAAGTGGCGGCGGCGCTGCAAGATATTAACGTGCTGGCAGTGGAAACGGCTACCCAAATGGAAACGGTTGACGAGTTGGTGACTGACCGGAAAGTGGATGCCGGCATCATTATTCCGACCAACTTTAGCCAACAGATTGATGCTTACACGCCTACGACTGTGCAACTGATTGTAGATCCGGGTCAGGCGCAGGTTGCCGGCATCTTTACGGGTATCCTGGACAGCGTTCTGACTGAGATCAATCTGGTTGGTGAAATACGGTATGGTATTCGCACCATTTTAGATGAGTCAGGCGTGCTGGCAGACGCTGATCCAGCGGTGCGCCAGGGTGTGGAGGCGCAATCGTTGGGCGTGATCATGACCCAACTGAATGAACTGCGCCAGAATCCAGCTATTACGGTTGTCTCTGAAGATATGAGTGGGCAATCGGTCGCTAATCTGTTGGATATGGTTGTGGTGTCCATGCTCCCTGGCGTGGCTGTCTTGTTTGCATTTTTTGTAACCACAGCAGAATCCGGCTCTTTTTATACGGAGAAGAATCAGGGTTCGTTCCGCCGGCTGCTGGCGGCGCCGATTCCACGCTGGACGATTGTGGCGGGTAAAATGCTGGCTTTTATGGTGATCGTCATGCTGCAACTGGCGATCATTATCGGCGTCGCCAATCTTTTCTTCCAGATGCCCGTAGGCTCTTCGCCGCTGGCTTTGATCTTGATCACGCTGCTGCTGGCGTTGGTCGTGACTGCTTTGGGTATGATGCTCACGGCTGTCTGCCGCACGGAGAAACAGGCCGAGTCATTGGGCATTATCCTGACGATGGTGTTGGGGGCCCTGGGCGGTTGTCTGGCGGGTATTCCCGAAATGTTTGTCTTTCGTTCGACCAGCTTCCTGGGCACGCTGGCGCGGCTAACGCCGCAGGCGCATGCTCTGGAGGCGTACATGCGGGTGATGGCTGAGGGAGGCGGCGTGGTCACGGTGCTGCCGCAGTTAGGGGCGCTGCTGGGGTTTGCCGCCGTGTTTTTCTTGATCGCCGCCTGGCGCTTCCGGTTTGATTGAGGGGGAGGCGAAGAGGACGCTGATGGCGCAGAGGGGGCGCTGATTTTTTTGGGGATGTAGGGTTCTGGCGTTGTGATTCAGGGGAGTGAATAGGACGCTGATGGGGCGCTGATTTTTTGTGATGCAGCGTTCCCTTTCTAAAGTGAGAATGAGAAAAGCGGCTAATGACGCCAAACGGCTGGGGGATATTCGCTCCGATATGCTTCATGCAGTAAAATTAACGGTTGCTAACGTTTATTTGTAAGGCTGTCACGCTGTTTAGGAGAGCTTGTGCAGGGGATTAGTTGTTGTTGTATCTGGTAGGCTGCGCATCTATCTGCCAGAAGCTTTCCCTTTTGTGTTTGGCGGCGGCCATTGGGGTTTGATCACCTGGCAAAAGAGGAACATACCATGATACTGGAAAAGTTGTGGCAGCTTGTCATGTCGCTGGCCGGGGGCGCGCTGTTTTTGGGGGTGGTTTTTGCCGGCCTGGATGAGTCGGCGTCAGTGGATGCCAGCCACGCCGCCGATATGCCCGCGCAGCCGGCGGCGCTAGAGCGGGAACTTGATCCGGTGGTGATTACAGGGGCGCACATGGAAGCCTTCAGACATACGCCCCTTGATGAACTGGCGCTGTATGCTTATGAAGGGGGCGACTGGCTGCCTATTCCCTTCCAGATAGACGAGGTGACAGCCAGCGGCAGCTACACGACTACGGAAGATGGCTTGCTGGATGAGAATGATGAACTGGTCTTTATGGCGGTAGATGCCGGCAGCAGCGTCAACAACCTCACCTGGCCTGACGATGCGGAATCGAAATTGTATTCGCGCTATGTGATTACGGCTGAGGATCCCCTGAATCCGGCTGACCAGGGATGGGTATACCTGTTTCGCTCCACGACCTTGCCCCGTTCCGACCAGAGCTACGTGACGTGGAATCACATTCAGCAGAGCCTGACCGCCGAATTTTATACGGCGGCGTTTGATCCGGACGACTTTGTCGGTCTGGCGAATTTGACGGTGAACGGTTCACCCGATGTGTTAGACAGACAGAAACTGCGGGTTAACCTTGTCCTCACGCCTAGCAACCTTACCATTAAGCTGACAGAGGAGTCTCTTTCCCTCTTTTTCCCCGATCCTATTTACATTACTTTAACCAATGTGGGCGCAGTGCGGGCCATTGGCGGCGGCGGGGGGCCCACGTTGAACGTCTTCTACGGCTTTTATGGCGGACGCATGGAACTGCGTTTGGGCGTAGATTTGCACGATTTAATCGGCGATATGGGCGGCATTCATTTTCAAAGTGTGCGCACCTCTCTGGATCTGAACAACCCAGGCACATCGGGCATGTTTCCGGCGACTTATTACGATGCCAACCGTCCGGCTGGCGTACCTATTGATGGCGCAGTGGACAGTGTGCCCACGGCGCCGCCTAATGAGTGGTTCCAGACAAGCGGCGCGATAGGGACGTTGGTGCATGTGTTGGATGTGGAACCAGGCAGCGGCGTGCGTACTAACTATTATTTGGACAATGGCAGCCTGAATAATCAGGATACGGGGGATCAGCGTTCTTATGCTGATGCCGGCATTATGATCAGCGCGCCTGACCCGGACACAGCGATTGGTTACGTTACCGCCGCGCAAACGACTTACATATTGCCTGCCGACCTGGGCAATGTGGGGGAGACGTACGTGGATTACGTCCAGGACCCGCTGCAAGCGGATGCTTTCGCTGAAAATTACGGCGCGCCAGCGCCTACCAGCACGCCCACTTCAACGCCTCTGCCCACCGCCACGCCCACGCTGACGCCTTCGCCCACTCACACGCCTACGCCCACCCGCACGCCGCTGCCCACGGCGACACCCACGGCTACGCCGACCACCACGCCGCTGCCGCCTCGTTGGGATACATATTTGCCGGCATTCTGGGGCAAATAGTAACGACTAAACCTCTCAGGCGTTTCAC